>CADCOZ010000372.1 GCA_902803125.1 uncultured Ruminococcus sp. | reverse complement strand
GGGAGAGCGGGTCTCCAGTGGAGACCTCTGCCGCAGGCAGAAGCGACCGGACCGAGCCGACAGGCGAGACCCCCCAAACCCCTTCCCGAAATTCGCTGACTTTTTGGTTCCTCATATTATTCATTATTCATTATTCACTATTCACTATTCATTTCTTCTCCCCTTCCCGAAATTCGCTGTGTTGTTCAGCCGATAAACTTGATGTAGATCAACACGTCCTGCGGGGTCACCCGCCTTTTCGCCAACCGCATTTCCTACCATAAACCGAACCGCCGTATCACCCGTTTATCCGGGGATACGGCGGTTCTTTTACCGCTCTATTCTTTCATACAGTTCTTCCAGACGTTCCTCCGCAGAAGAACGGTTCTTTCGGCCGCCGTGGGTTTCCACATAGGTCATGCCAAGTTTCTGAATAACCCGTCGGGAAGCCTCGTTTTCACTGTCGCATTGAGCGATAAAGCGGCTGATGCCGTAATACCGGTGAAAATACTGTATCACCCCTTCGGCGGCTTCGGCGGCATAGCCTTTCCCACGGTATTCCCGCCGGATAATCCAACCCAGTTCTCCCGCTTCGCCTTCAAAGTAGAGGGTAACCTGTCCGATATGCTCGCCATCGCACAAAACCGCAAAATCCAGAAAGGCGGGCTGTTCTTTCTCAAACTCTGCCGCCGCCTCCTGTAAATACGCATACAGTTCTTCTTTGCTCTCCTTCGGGAAATACACCATCATATCAATATGCCCGCCGCCCACCGCATATACAGCGGTACTTTCCAAAAAATCTGCTGTCAGCGGCACCAGTACCAAGCGTGATGTCTTTATTCTCATATGTCACCTTCTTTTTTAATTCAGTTTACTATGGAACGAAATCAACTCAAAACGCCCTGCAAGGGATAGATTTTCAACAGAAAAATTGTTCTATTTTAGAATATTTTAAGAAAAGATACAAAAATTGGTAATCACAGGAAGAAAATATTTACTTTTGTTTTGAAGTCTGATAGAATATAAAAAGTTTCACTAATATAGTCGCACGATAACAGCCGGTCAACGGTTCTGTTTATGATTAAGAGCCTGTTGAATATCTTACCGCAGGGAAAGCCGCTGTGACATCACCGGCTATCGTTCGTTGAAAAACTTTTACCAGGAGGAAAAAAATATGAGCGCATTGATGGAAGCATATGAAAAGATCACCTTGAAGAACAACAGTCCCAAATTCGAAGAACTGTGTGATGCCCTGTACTGTTATCTGGAGCAGTTCAGTGATATGTGCGACCTGAACTATCTGCACATTCGCATGATCAAACTGACCGTTGACAACAGCACCGTCACGCTGTACAACATTAAACAGAGGACGGACTGGAACCAGCCCTACGATGATGATGTGTATGAGGACGAAGAGGATGAGGAAGACGAAACCGTTAGCCCTATCTCCCCCATGCTGCTGTTCGGCCGCAAGGAGTTCGCACCGCTGGCAGAGAATATTCTGATTGCCGATAAGGTCACCGTGGAACTTTCTTACGAATTGGAGCAAAAGAACAAGTTCTATCACTACAGCGATGAGGACGAGGAGGAAGAATTGCCCGGCCTTCCCACTGAAACCTTCGTCAACGGTCAATTCCACTTGGCCTATTCTTACGGCGGGGCATTTTGGATGAAGCAGCTGCCCAAAAATTCCAACTTCACCCAAACCGCCAACTACAGCCTTCTGGAACTGTCGTCCGATTTGCCCAAAGGAATGCTGCTGTATGAGTACAACGAGCGTAACCAGGGACAGCCGCAGCCGACAGCCGCAGAGAATTTGGATGCTTCTCCGTTTTGGTATGCCGAACGCTTTGAAATGTTTGTTTCGATTGAGCAGTACGGTGCCGCCATTATGCCGATGGACTGCATTCAACAGATGAAAACGCTGTTCGGCAAGCTGGAAATGGACGGTTTTGAAGTATGTATGTGTGAAGATCATGTCGATTACCTTGAAATCGGTGTGAACAGTGACGGCACCGTGCTGACCAAAGCTAAAATTCTCTATCTGATAGACACCTGCCGCCAGATTCTGGACTATATCCAAGAAAAGCATGAGCTTGTCCAGCAGAGTATTGTGTGCCGTTTCAACAGTATCATCATTCCGGAAAATCTTGATTCTGCCAACATGGTTGTCTTATCCCTTACCGAAGACGGCCTTTTACTCACCAACTACTACAGCTACTAAAGGTGTGTTGGAGGGCTTTGCCCTCCAAACCTCCCACCAAGGGCTTTGCC
>CADCOZ010000371.1 GCA_902803125.1 uncultured Ruminococcus sp. | reverse complement strand
TCAAGGCACGGCCAATGTCAAGGTCGGGGACGGTATCCGAAAGAATCAGCTGTTGGTCAGCGGTCTGATGGAATATACTAACGGTCAGGTCGTACTGACCGATTGCGAAGCCCATATTTTCGCCAAAACTTACCGCAGTGTTGAAATCCGCTTGCCGAAGGAAATCACACGGCCTGAAAAGCAGGAAAGCATCACTAAATCAACGATAACAGCCTTCGGTTTATCCCTGCCGCTCACGCTGAACGGTTCTCCCGAACAGCCGGCGGTCTTTCATACGCAAAAAGAACAGCTGAGCCTGTTTGGTCAGTCCCTGCCAATTTATATCACAACAGAAAGCTGGTACCGCTATCAAAATGTGCCTGCTGAGATGACACCCCAGCAGGCACAGAAGCTATTACAGCAAAAGCTGTCTTTATATGAGTTTTTTATGCTGAGCAGTACCCATCAAGGCCGTATTCTTCAGCGGCACGATACCGTCAAGGAAACAGACGAGGCCTATTTCTTGCAGGCCGAATATGAAATAGAAGAAGATGTTTGTGAAAAATCTATTGTCCCGCTGTCGGCGGACGAATCCAATGATCCAGTCGGTGCTTCAGTCATCAGCTGATTCATGGGGCGGCGGTCTTTTAATATGACTGCCAATGATTTCACCCACATCGCTGATGGCGATAAAAGCAGAAGCATCTGCGTTTTTGATGATATCCTTCAGTTCATAAATCTCGAAGCGGGTCAGCACACAGTACAGAACCACTTTCTTGCCGCTGACCAAGCCTTCGCCTTCCATAATGGTGACCGTCCGACCCAGCCGCTCATAAATTTGGGCGGCAATTTCTTTGGCATCGTCCGTAATAATCATGGCGGCCTTGGTTTTTTCCATACCGGATTCAACCATATCCAAAATCTTAGAGGTAATAAAATAGGTCAGCAAGCTATACATCGCTCTATCCGGTCCCATAATAAAGCCGACTGCCGTAAAAATGAGGATATTAAACACCAGTACCGTCTGCCCCACCGGCAGCTTGAACTTTTTGTTCAGCAGAATGGCCGCTGTTTCCGTGCCGTCCAGACAGCCGCCAAAGCGAATCACCATGCCCGCACCAATGCCTAAAATGACACCGCCAAAAGACACGGCCAATAAATATTCATTGGTTATGTTTTCCATGGGGGCAAAAATCTCTAAGAACAACGAGAAAATCATCATCGCAAAAACGGCCTTGACGATAAACATCTTCCCCATTTTGCGGGAACCGATCAGCAGGAACGGCGTATTCAGCAGAATGGTGAGTATACCCAACGGCCAGCCTGTCAAATAATTCACAATGATACTGATGCCGACCACACCGCCGTCCAGAATGGTACACGGCACCAAAAATTCCTCAATAGCAAAAGCGGCTATGATGGCCCCCAACGCAATGCCAACGAAATCAATCAACCATTTGACGACTTGTTTTCTATCAAGGGCTTTCATCAGCAATCGTCACCTTCTCCTTTGCTGCTGTGATTCTCTCTCCAAAATCCGGCACATAAGCACTGTCGGCAGAAGACAGCTCCTGTATATAGCCGTCCAAGCCCAAATTCTCATAGACCGCCAGCACCTTTTCATACTCCCGTTTGGTAATGCGGCGGTTAATTTCCGGATAATCGGCGGCTTTTCCCATCGGCAAATACTGCCCCATCAGGCTGACCAAAATATCATCGCCCAATTCGCTTTGAAGGGTTTCCAGCACAGCGATAGAATTTTTGGTATTCTGCGGCAGAATCAAATGACGGACAACCGTTCCTTTTTGCAGCAGGCCGTTTTCATCAAACACCGGTTTTCCTGTCTGCCGCACCATTTCATGAATAGCCGGCAGTGCATAGGCGGCATAGTCCTTCGCACGGGAATACTTTTCCGATACATCGGAACGGATATATTTCAAATCCGGCAAATAGATATCCACCAAGCCATCCAGCCGCCGCAGGCTGTCCGTTTTTTCATAACCGCCGGTATTATACACCACCGGCACCGGCGGCCGATAGACCGAAAAACATTCAAGGATACTTTCCAGATAAGGTGTCGGACTGACCAAATTGATGTTATGCACCCCTTGCTGTACCAGCGTCTGCATAGCCTGTATCAGCTCCGACACCGTCATAACCGTGCCGTGATGTTCCTGACTGATCACATAATTCTGACAGAACACACAGGCCAGTGTACAGCCGCTGAAGAAGATGGTGCCTGACCCCTTGGTACCGCTGATACAGGGTTCCTCCCAAAAATGCGGTGCTATGCGAGCCACCTTGGGCAGTGTCCCCATGCGGCAAAAGCCCTGTCCGGACGTTTCCGTTCTCACGGCATGACAGCTTCTCGGACATAACGAACAAATATACTCGGTCATACCCTTTCTCCTTTTCCTCAGAACAGCCCTTTTTCTCCGGCCAGCCACTTGGGGGAAAACTTTTTCTGGCGAAAAAAAGAATTCAGCCCCTTTTCAAAATTCGCTGACTTTTCCATCGGAACATTTTGAGCTATGAGCTTTGGGCTTTGAGCTTTGAGCTATCAACAATTCCACTAACCACTATTCACCAGTTGTGGGCTTTGGCAAGGAGCATATCTTTGACTTTCATCAGGCGGGTACGGCTGCTGCGGTCGTTCTCCTCTAACTTCATGGCAATATATTTGATGGTCGCTTCATAGCGGGGAATCATGACGTGTTCCAACGAATTCACACGCCGGCGGGTACGCTCGATTTCAGCCGCCATCAGTTCACAGCTTTTCTCTATCTCAGCCAAACGGATCAGGTCGGGCATCAACTCATTGAGCGACATCACCGCATCGTCCAACTCAAAAGAAGTGAACGCAAAACCGTAAGGGAAAATGTCACCTTCATTTGGGCTTTGACTCACGGAAGAAAACACCGGCACATCGACACTCATAATGTTTTTGGAGCTGACCTCAACGCCCGTCTGCTGTTGAGAGGACATCAGCGAGGAATCCAGCGACTGCTTGCTCATCACTGCACCGGCGTTGACAAAATGAGCGGTACAGTCGGCCAGAGCCGCTTCTACCTTTGTCCGCAAACGCTTGTTCTCCTGCACCAGCTCAATAAACTGCCGCATGAGTTCGTCACGCTTGTCTTTCAGCATCTTGTGACCTCTTTTTGCGGTGATCAGCTGTTTCTTCAGCTTGGTCATCTGCATACGGGTGGGGTTGACGTTCATAATATCCATTGTGACACCACCTCATTATTTGCCATAATACTGATCCAGCATATCATCCTTGATACGTTTCAGTTCGCTTCTGGGCAGAATATGCAGCAGTTCCCAACCTTTGTCCAATGTTTCTTCAATCGTGCGGTTGGTGGTATAGCCCTGTGAAACATACTGCCGCTCGAAGGCTTCGGCGAATTCGGCATATTTTTTGTCGATATCGGTCAACGCCGCTTCACCCAATACAATCATCAGTTCACGGGCTTCTTTGCCTCGTGCATAGGCAGAAAACAGCTGGTTCATCGTAGCGGCATGGTCTTCTCTGGTGCGGCCAACGCCAATGCCCTTATCCTTCAGACGGGACAGCGAAGGCAACACATCAATCGGGGGAGTAATACCCTTGCGGTACAGCTCACGGCTGAGAATAATCTGTCCTTCGGTAATATAGCCGGTCAGGTCAGGAATCGGGTGGGTCTTATCGTCTTCGGGCATGGTCAGGATGGGAATCATCGTTATGGAACCGTTCTTGCCCTTCTGGCGGCCGGCTCTTTCATAGAGTGTCGCCAAGTTGGTATACATATAACCGGGATAACCACGACGGCCGGGGACTTCCTTTCGAGCGGCCGACACTTCACGCAGGGCATCCGCATAGTTGGTGATATCGGTCATGATGACCAAAACGTGCATACCCAAATCAAAGGCTAAATATTCGGCTGCGGTCAGTGCCATGCGGGGGGTAGCGATACGCTCAATGGCAGGGTCATTCGCCAAGTTGACGAACATCACCGTTCGGTCAATGGCACCGGTTTCACGGAACGACTGCACAAAATAGTCGGATTCCTCATAGGTGATACCCATCGCCGCAAAAACCACGGCGAATTGTTCATCTTTGCCACGCACCGCCGCCTGACGAGCGATCTGTGCCGCCAATTGGGCATGAGGCAGACCGGAAGCCGAGAAAATCGGCAGCTTCTGGCCACGGACAAGGGTATTCAGGCCGTCAATCGCCGACACGCCCGTTTGAATAAACTCCTGCGGGTAGTCACGAGCGGCGGGATTCATCGGTGTGCCGTTAATGTCCATTCGCTTTTCGGGAATGATAGCGGGGCCGTCATCAATCGGATTGCCCAAACCGTCAAATACACGGGACAGCATATCAGACGACACCGGCAGTTCCATCGACTTGCCCAAAAAACGCACCTTGGATTCTGCCAAATTGATACCGGCGGCTGAATCAAACAGCTGTACCAATGCGTTGGAACCGTCTACTTCCAACACCTGACAGCGGCGGGTTTCTCCGTTCGGCAGTTCAATTTCCCCCAGTTCGTTATAGG
>CADCOZ010000370.1 GCA_902803125.1 uncultured Ruminococcus sp. | reverse complement strand
GGTCCGGTCGCTTTGGCCTTGCGGCCAAGGTCTCCACCGGAGACCCGCTCTCCCTTTTTTCGCCAGAAAAGGGGTTCCCACAACGTGGGTCCAGGGGGAGACCCCCTGGTGGGAGGTTTGGAGGGCAACGCCCTCCAACATTTTCAAAGAGAGGAGGGATTCCTTTGACAGATGATGATAGTTTGTGCAGGCGTTTGCAACGGCAGGACGAAAAAGCTCTGGAGGAAATCATGAAAAAATATATTTCGCTGATATCCGCCGTTATCTTTAATTGCAGCAGAGGACGGCTCCGAAAAGAAGATCGGGAGGAGGTTCTGATCGATACCTTCCTGACACTTTGGAAAAACAGGGAAAAGACCGCAGGGGATACCCTGAAGGGTTATCTGTGCTGTATGGCCAAGAGCAGAACCTTTGACAGAATGGACAAAACAGACACGATACATTTTGACGCAGAAGAGGATATTGATGAGCTGGAACCGGCCGATGAGCGGTCATTGGAGGGTCACGTTGAACAAAAGGACATCAACCGTGTTCTGGGGGAGATTGTGGACAATTTGCAGCCGCCGGATAATGAGATTGTCATTCGATACTATTATTATTACCAAAGCATCGCCAAGATTGCGGCGGTGATGGGTTTGACATCCGATAACGTCAAAATTCGCCTGTACCGAGCCAGAAAACAGATCAAAAAACTTTTGACAGAAAGGGGATACCACGATGGAACATAATATTTTTGACCGCATGACAATTCTTCCTTCGTCTGTCGGTGATTTGACGGACGAAAGCATTTATGAACAAACCCAAACCGATGACAGCAGGATTATTCAAAATGTGATGGCGGCCATTGGCCGCAAAAAGCATTCCCGCAAAAGAAGATGGCTGAAAAGGGGATTGTTGGCGGCGGCTGTCTGTCTGCTGATGGCGGGGGTTCTCAGCCTTCCCATTGTAGCCGAAAATCTGTATATTCTTTACGGCAGTATCATTGGCGGCGATCAGTACACGGCTGATTTCGAGAACGTCAATCACGCATCAATTGCCATAGCGGATCCCAATTTACGCATAGAGAGCCTTCAGGTCAGCGGCAACGGTGATATGGATGACCTGATAGATATCCGTTTGAGCCGTAAAAACGGTGAAGCATTTACCCGTAACGAATTTAACATGATCAAACAGGGCAGAGTGATGGCTCGTTTTGAGCATCAAGAAAACCCCGAACCGAATCAAACACATGATTTAGAAGTTATCATTGGTGAAGGAAATCGTCCGGACAACACAGCCGTCCTGAGCGGCTTAAGCTGTCAGGCTCTTTACGGTCTGGAAGATGACGGCAAAACCCTGCACATTTTGATTGACATCACGGTCGATACCCATGAAGCGGACGGTACGCTGTTAAGCGGCGGTCATTTGCAGGGGCGAACAATCCGCATCAAAAGCCGCACCTGTCTTTTGGCAAGCGTTGACAATACCTTGGGTACCTATGAACATATGCGTCAGGAGGATTATGCCGCAGCCGCAAAGCTTCAGGAGGAAAACACGCCCGCTTTTCCTTATGACTGGCTGACTAATAGCTTTTACTATTCGGATATTATCTATCGGGAGGGACATTTTCATGTTGTCAGCGGCCGTCTCAAAACCGTCAGCCTGCCGTTTGAGATTTCCTTTACGATGGAGGATACCCCCAAAGACAACCGTATTCCCGTCAGCGGCGAAAGTCTGACAAAGGTTTTTGCCGTCAAAACAGAGGACGGTCAATTGTCGGTTTCACCCGTTGGACTTCACCTTTTGGCCAAGACAGCCGGAAAAGCCGTGCCGCCGGACATGAGCCGCTGTTATGTCACCACCAAAACGGGAGAAACTTATTATTTGCAAGCCAACGGCTGTACCTATTCCAACCATTCGGTCATGATGAACTGCCGGTTTAGTCTTGTCCCTGAAACAGAAACAGCGGGTATTCGGTGGGATAAGACCCTCTATCTGATCAGCCCTGATAACATCAGCCGAATTGTTCTGAACGGCCTGACGATTTATCAGGCTGACCGTTCTCCGGATACGTCCGATTCATAACACGGCTGTCCGTTCGCAAAAGAAAAAGCCGTACAAAACACCCCTGTTTCCGCTGTCATTACGGAAACAGGGGTGTTTTCAAAAGGGATCAATAAGGGGGTAATCATGCACCTGCATGAGGGATTATTTGGTTGCTGTAACCGTGAACTTCTTATCGGTAACAGCACCGTTGCTGTCCTTTACCTTTACGAGTACATTGTAGGTGGCAGCGGCGGACAGCTTAACAGAAACAGTAGAGTTGGCTTTGTAGCCCTGAGCGGTAGTCCAGTTGCTGTCGGTAGATTTCTTGTAGTAAACTGCATAGGTATAGGAACCGGTACCGCCCTTGGCCGCACAGGTGACGGTAACAGACTTGCCTGTCTTTACCTTTGTGGCAGAGATCGCAGAAGTATTCTGGAGAGCATTCTTTACTGTGAGTGTAGAGGTCTTGCTGACAACGGTGCCGTTGGCATCTTTAACCTTCATGCGAACCTGATAGGTGCCTGCTGTGGAGGGCTTAATGCTGACACTGGCAGTGCTGCTGAAGCCCTTCACGGTTGTCCAAGAAGAAGCATCGGACTTTTTGTAATAGAAAGCGTAGGTATAGCGGCCGGCACCATTTTTGCCGGTTATTTTTGCCGTTGTGGACTGTCCGAGTGTGATATTAGTCTTGGACAGAGAAGTGGTGGCACTAAGAGCCGCATTGACCTTGAAGGCAAAACTCTTTCTGCCGTAACGGCCGTAGCTGTCGGTAACATCGAGTTTAGCCACATAGGTGCCGGTTTCGGTGGGTGTCCATGTATCCTGTCTTTGGTCACCGAGGTTATAGTTCAATTCAGCATATTTCTTGCCGTCCTTGGTGATGGCAATATAAGCACAGGTG
>CADCOZ010000369.1 GCA_902803125.1 uncultured Ruminococcus sp. | reverse complement strand
TTTCTGGCGAAAAAAGGGAGAGCGGGTCTCCAGTGGAGACCTTGGCCGCAAGGCCAAAGCGACCGGACCGAGCCGACAGGCGAGACTCCCCCGCACCCCCTTTCCTAAATTCGCTGACTTGACCTAAATCAACATTATTCATTTTTCAGTCTTCAGTTTTCAGTATTCATTATTTCGGCACTCTTTCAAAATTTGCTGACTTTGACCTGCTAAAATCAAACGCCCGCTGACAGATGACCCATCAGCGGGCGTTTTGCTGTTCAGCTTTTTTTGCAGTCATGCGTTTCCTGATGAACTGCGACCCGGCCGAGGAGATTGTAGAACAGGCTGTAATTGCTGTTCTCTCAGGGCATAGTCCATCGCCTGCGGCAGTAAACGGAAATCGGCCACAAGAGAGTTGGGCTTGTTGACCGGGTCATCTTGTGAAAACGGAACAAAGTAATAGTGCTTGGTATTGAGCAGGCGGCCAATGTTTTGGGCAGAAGCCCCCAGTGCGTCATTGGTGGCCAGACACAGCAGAACAGGCTTTTCCTGCCGCAAATGTGACTTGACCGCCATCGTGACAGGCGTATCGGTAATAGCATGGGCGAGTTTGGCGGCAGTATTGCCGGTGCAGGGGGCCACAATCATAATATCAGTCATTTTTTTGGGGCCGATGGGTTCCGCTTCTTCAATGGTGCGAATGACTTTCCGCCGGCAAAGCGTTTCCATTCGCTGAATAAAATCATTGGCCTGACCAAAGCGGGTGTTCACAGAAGCGGCGTGGTAGGAGAGAATCGGCAGAACCTCATATCCTGTTTGACACAGCATCTCCATTTGTGTCAAGGCTTTCTCAAAGGTGCAGAACGAACCGCACAGCGCAAAGCCTATCCGTAGATTACTCATAATCCTTCCTCCCTGATGATGTTATAAACGGCATTTTTGATGATGATTCCCGAAGTTTTCGGTGCCACCTTTCCCGGCAGCGAAAGGGCGTGAACGGTTGGAATCGACAGGCGTTCGGCGGCTTCAAAATCAACGCCGCCGGGTGCGGACGCCAAGTCGATCACAAGGGCATCGGCGGCAATTTTCGCAAGGGCCTGTGCGTGCAGAATCAAGGAGGGAACCGTGTTAAAAATCAGGTCATAGTGACCGGTCAGTTGTTCGGAGGAAATCGCTTTCATACCGCAGGAACGGATAGCGGCCTGATCTTTCAGGCTTCTGGCACTGACGGTAACATCAGACCCCAGTCCCCGCAGCATAGACGACAAAATGCGTCCGATTCTGCCGTAACCGGTGACAAGACAGGCGGCATGGTGAAGGGTGCCTTCATAGTGGTGCATAGCACATTCAATGGCACCTTCTGCGGTGGCCACCGCATTTTCAACAGCAAATTCTTCTCTTTCGGCATAGTCATAGAGCATTTCCGCACGAAACGGCAGCTGTTTTTTCATACCGCAAAAAACGGGTATTTTGCCAAATATATCAAACAGTTCCTCCAGCAAAACAACCTGTTCGGAACGCGGAGCATTCACGGTCAGGCCATCTCTGGTACAAGGCAGCGGCAGCAGTACCGCATCGCTTTGTTCAAGAACGGTCATAACAGCATCATGATGAATAGGAAAACCTTCCTCTTTTGAAAAACCGCAGTAAGCAACCCGATAACCGTCCTCTTCCATAGATCGGCCGCAGTAAAGCTGTCGTTTATCGCCGCCGATAATACCAAAGTTTTGTATTTTACTCATCGTTTTTCCTCCCTGTATCGTTAGAGCCTGTTTTGTTGGAGGGATTTCCCCTCCAAACCTCCCAGCAGGGGCTTGACCCCTGGAACCCGTTGGGGGAAACCTTTTTCTATCGAAAAAAAGGAGAGCGGGGCTCCAGTGGAAACCTCTGCCGCAGGTCAAAGCGACCGAACCAAGCTGACAGGCGAGCCCCCCACCCCCCTTCCAAAAATCGCTGACTTGACCTCGGCAGACATTATTCACTATTCACTATTTCTCCCCCTGTCAGCAGAGCTGACCTTCCCCCTTAAGGAGCATCAGCCAAAGCATCGAACGCACATAAAACAGGTTCTTACTGCTATAGTATGCCGGCGGCTGTCGGCAGGTGCTTCCTGCTGATACCATATGCAGTGAGGAAAAGTTGGACGGTTCGGAAAAGAAGCAACAAAATAATCACGATAACCAAAAAGAAACACCCTCACTCAGGGTGTTTCTGTCTTTATAAAAGGAGAAAATAATTTATGAAATGAGTGTTTGAACTACTTTGATAAATTGTACAGATATAGCATTAGCCGCCGCCCATGGTTCTGACGGGCGGCGGCACTGGATAAATATCATTCCGCAGAAGCAAGCATTGCAGTGTAATCAGCACGTTCTTCATCCGGAATTTCAAGTGCATCCATTGCCTGCTGTGCTGTCAACTTCATTGTTTTCATAAGTTTCTCAATGCTGGTTAATAATCCTTTTTTTATACCTTTGGCTTCGCCTTCTGCTCTGCCTTCT
>CADCOZ010000368.1 GCA_902803125.1 uncultured Ruminococcus sp. | reverse complement strand
CCGGTCGCTTCTGCCTGCGGCAGAGGTCTCCACTGGAGACCCGCTCTCCCCTTTTTTCGCCAGAAAAGGGGTTCCCCCAAGTGGCTGGCCTGAGGTAAGGGGCTTGCAAAATGGCAGCAGGAATGCTATAATAATACCGTCCATCAATCACCCCGCTTGACGGGATTTTTTCAGGAGGTTTATTATGCAGGGAAATGTAAGACCGGAAAACATGGAAAGAATTACAACAGAAGCCTTGGCACAGGCCTTTATTGACGAACAGATTGCTCAGCTGCGTCAGCAGATCGGCGACAAAAAAGTATTGTTGGCCTTATCGGGCGGTGTGGACAGCTCTGTGGTGGCGGCACTGCTGATTAAGGCGGTCGGACAGCAGTTGGTTTGTGTACACGTTAATCACGGTTTGCTCCGCAAGGGCGAACCTGAACAGGTTATTGAAGTGTTCCGCAACCAAATGAATGCCAATCTGGTTTATGTAGATGCCGTTGACCGTTTTCTGGATAAGCTGGCCGGTGTGGCTGAGCCGGAAAAGAAACGCAAGATTATCGGTGCTGAGTTTATCCGTGTGTTTGAGGAAGAAGCCCGCAAGCAGGACGGTATTGAATTCTTGGCACAGGGAACTATCTATCCCGATATTTTAGAGAGTGACGGCGTAAAGGCACACCATAATGTTGGCGGTCTGCCGGAGGATTTACAGTTTGAATTGGTAGAGCCGCTTAAACTGCTGTTTAAAGATGAAGTGCGTGTGGTCGGCAAAACCTTGGGTCTGCCCGATAATATGGTTTATCGTCAGCCGTTTCCGGGTCCCGGCTTGGGCGTTCGCTGTCTGGGAGCCATTACCCGTGACCGTCTGGAGGCTGTCCGTGAATCCGATGCGATTCTGCGGGAAGAATTCGCCAAAAACGGCTTGGAGGGTAAGGTCTGGCAGTATTTCACCGCTGTGCCGGATTTCCGTTCCGTTGGCGTGAAAGACGGCAAGAGAACCTTTGCGTATCCCGTCATCATTCGTGCGGTCAATACCACCGATGCCATGACGGCCACCGTGGAGAATGTTCCCTTTGAACTGCTTCAGCACATTACCGCCCGCATTACGGCAGAAGTAGCCAACGTTAACCGTGTCCTCTTTGACCTGACACCGAAACCGTCCGCTACCATCGAGTGGGAATAATAGCAAAATCCACCAAAAGGCGGTGGAGTCAATGGAAAATGCCAAATTGATTTTGAAGGTTATTGGGAAAAGTTTGATGGCGGCGGTTTGTATCTTGGCTCTTGTCGGTATCATCAGAATGTAAAAAAAAGACGGTCAGTCGTCCTTTGGGGCGGCTGATTTTTTTTATATCCTGCACCTGCTGCATAATGGCAAGTTTATCCGCAGTTTAGAGGATGTAAAGGCGTGGTACAATCCACGCCTTCAGATATTCCCTATGGCGGTTTCCGGCATACGCCTTTACAAGATACTGTACACAATCGAAAAAAAGATTACAATTTTGTTTTATTCGACCTTTTGAGGTCGAATTTTTTCTGTTTTAACGGGATGGGTGAAAGGGCTTTTGGAGTCCTTGAAAAAGTCGGCCATACTTATTCCGGCGGTCACTGCACAGGATGTGTAAACTTCCGGTTTCGGTCACTGGCCGCATGGACAAAAGACGTTTATTCTTATACGGACGGTCACTGCTGGACAGCAAACTTTTCAAGTCGGATAAAGTTCTCACTTCCACCGGCATACAGCACCGTTATCAGTTGGCCGTTCGTGAGAGAGCCGCTAAAAATCCGATAACGGCAGAAGCAAAGCTCTGGCTTCTTTCAAAAGAAGAAACCGAGAGCTTTATTAAAGTATGCCTTTCTGACGGCTTTTCGGGGAAAAACGGCAGTTGTTCCGAGAAAAACGATGATTTTTCGGGGAATAACCCCATAAAGGAAAGTAAAGAAAAAGAAAGTAAAGAAGAGGAAAGTAAAGTGTGTTCTGGCCTTCAGCTTCTCTGCCGCAACGGGACATTCATCGTTGACGATGACTTTCTGGACGAACTCACACACACCTACCCTGATAGATGTAAAAAAATCTTTGGAACATCTGGTGACCTACCTGCAATCGAATCCGGAGAAACAACGGTTTCTTAACGCCGCTGTCGGCATGGTGAAATGGTGGGTGCAGGACGACAACGACCACGGCAAATATCGCAAACCAAAAGGTTATCAGGCGACTGATAACCTTGTCGAATACGAAAGCACCAGTGTACTGGATGAGAAAGACCTCCGGGACGGTCATGATTGACTGTATGAGGAAGTGACAGAAGGGAACGAAATGTGAAGCGAAAAGTTAAATTGCTGAAGAACAACCCGTATAGATACCGTGTGGATATCTCACAACCTGATGTGCTGGAACTTTATTGGCGGTATAAAAAATGGAAGGGGATTCCCCCGATGGTGTCCGCTGTCGGATGCGGAACGGCTGGAGTTTGAGAGCATCATTTTGGGCGAAAACAAAGCAGAAAGGTGATAAAATGTACAGTTGGAATACATACACTTGCATCAGGAAAAAATGCTGATGGTGTGTTATGAGCTGATGCTGTTGGCTTTGAATGCGGGCGATTGGAACGGGTTTGACCGTCTGCAAAATGATGTCCAAAGGCTTGACAGAGAGATTCAGCGTGGTAGAATAGAAGCAAGAAGAAACGATGGCCATACCGCTACCCATGGCACAGACGGGAAGTTTACCGGCCACACCACAAACACAGGGGATTGCTTTGCACAACTGTTGGCGAATGAGCTGGGGCATTATGTTACAGCACCGACAGAAACGCTTTATGCTAATCCTAACGGCAGTTATAGAATAGGCAGAAACAATACAGGCACAATGAAGCTGTTCTATTCACGAAAGAATTGAGGTGGCATTTATGGACGAGAAAAGAATTTTGGGTTTTGATATTGATGGTTTAACTGCTGATACACTATCAGAACATTGTACAACACAGCCGATAGATGGTAAAGACGAAATTGTTTCTTATATGAAATCCGGACACAAAGAATGGTTTACAACCGCTTGCGTAACAGATATTGTTACAGGAGAAGAAACCGAAACACCGGATAACGGCTTCACAGACGGGGAATACCTTTGGTAT
>CADCOZ010000367.1 GCA_902803125.1 uncultured Ruminococcus sp. | reverse complement strand
TTTCACTTCATTGGAGTCTTTCTGTTCGAGGTCTATTTTAGCATGGTTTCTTCCATTTGGCGTGGTGCGGGGTTATTGGGCGGTTACTTTATTTCTCTCCCTCTTGCAAAATTTTTCGACATACGTTATAATATATAGTAAGAATCAATAAAATGGCGCCGTGCCGCTACAGGGGAGGGTTTCCCATGCCGCCAAACAAAAGAAACGGAAAGATAGACCTGCTGCGTTTTGTGTTTTCTATCATGGTCGTGGTCTTTCATTTCAATAAAACACTCTATGACTACAGGCTTTTTGCCAAAGGTTATATCGCCGTGGAGTTTTTCTTCATTGTGTCCGGCTTCCTGTTCGCCCAATCGCTGGCCAAACGGCCGTATCAAAAGGATACCCTGATACAGGACAGCATGGGCTTCATGAAAAGAAAATTCGGTACTTTTTTCCCTTACCACCTTTTTTTCTTCGTGGTATGCTTCTGCTATACAGCCGTCATCCAGCGATGGAACCCCGAACTCATGCTGTCACACCTTCTGCTCGCCGCTCCAGACCTTGCCCTCATCCAAATGGGCGGTATCAGCAGTCTTTCCCTGCTTCGGTATGAATGGTATGTGTCCGTCATGCTCATGGTCATGTTCCTGCTTACTCCGTTGGCCATCCGCTGGCGAAAACTGTTTTTGTACTATCTCTGCCCCATTTTATTTGTTGGTCTGACAGGCTATCTCTATCAGCAGTACCACACCCTGAACGTGTCACGGGACTGGAACGGCCTGTTCTATGTGGGGCTGCTCCGAGCCGCCGCCGAAATTGCCCTTGGCTGTATCGGCTATGCGGTCTATGAAAAAGGGATTTTCCGCAAAGTCCCCAAGCTCCTGTTACTGCTGACAGAAGTCTGTATCTATATATTGGTCATTCTGTATTCTTCCGAATACCTGTCGGATTTGGGTGACTTCACCATTCTGTTCCTGCTGGCTATCGCCGTGCCGATTTCATTCAGCGAACAAACCGACATCGGCTTTTTGAATAACCGCTTTTCCTACTTCCTCGGCAAACTCAGTTTTCCCATCTATCTTTCTCAATTGTTTGTCCTGCAAATCGTCAAATCCTACAGCTTCGGCTCACCTGCCCTTCATACCCTGCTCTTTGTGGGCGGTACGATTATCGTGTCGCTGATTTGTATTTTGGTGACCGACAGCCTGCTCCGTCTGATACGCTATTGGCACAGCAAAAGACCGTCCATTTCCGCCGATTCCCACACCGACAGTCCATAAGGAGAGAATACTATGAAACCAACAGCCCGCAACGGTAAAATTGACCTGCTCAAATTCCTCTTTTCCCTCTTTGTCATCATCTATCATTTCAATAACGCCGTCAACTACCCCAACGAGATTTTCACCAAAGGCTATATCGGTGTAGAATTTTTCTTTGTGGTGTCCGGCTTCCTGTTTGCCAAATCCATTTCGAAAATCACCTATCAGAAAGAAACCATCCTGAAGGACAGCTTTGGCTTCATGAAGAGAAAGTACCTTTCCCTGTTTCCCTATCACTGTTTTTTCTTTACGGCGACCTTCCTCTACTGTGCCATTCATTATACATGGGGTATCCGCAAGTCCTTCACACAGCTTTTGCTTTCGATTCCCGACTTTCTCATGCTCCGTATGGGCGGTATTTCCAATCTGCCTCTGCTCGGTCACGAATGGTACATTTCTGCCATGCTGATTGTCATGTTTATCTTTACCCCGATTGCCATTCGCTACCGCCGGTTCTTTTTGCACTATCTGTGTCCGGTGCTGTTTGTGGGGTGTATCGGCTATTTGTACCACCAAAAACACAACCTCGATTTCGTCAGCCAATGGACAGGCTTATGCATGGCCGGTGTCCTGCGAGCCGCCGCCGAAATCGCTTTTGGCTGTATTTGCTATGTCGGCTATGAAAATAAACTGCTGGATAAACTGCCCAAACCCGTACTGCTTATCCTTGAGATAGGTCTGTACGCCATTATTATTTCGTATGCGGCTCGGTTTTTAGGCAGTCTGAACGACTACGCCGTGCTGTTTATCACGGCTCCCGCTGTGCTGATTTCCTTCACCCCCAAAGCATCTGTCGGCTTTTTGAATAACCGCTTCATCTCTTTCCTCGGCAAACTCAGTTATCCCATCTACCTGTCCCAGATTTTCATTCGTCAAATACTGGCACCGATAGACTTTGGTCTTGGCTATGCCTTCCATCTGTGTATCTATGTGGTGTGCGTGATGGCCGTTTCGCTGATTTGTATCCTGATAGTGGATACCTTCTTGAAACTGGTCAAGAAGTGGAAAGCCAACGCACAAAAACCTGACACGGCTGTATAAATGAAAGTCCGCTGTTTCTTTTGGGGAAACAGCGGACAATTCTTTTGGTTATTTTTTATCGGACTGCATTTTTTTGATGAAGGCCAAAACAGACAAGCAGAAAATCACCACCGCATAAGCGGCACAAATCAACAGCGGCAGCCACATTTCTGCAAAGTCACCCGACAGAGCCAAACGGGCGGCTTTGACACTGTGATAGAAAGGCAGTTTGTCGCAGATAGCCAGCCATACACCGCCCATCCGGTCAACATCCATCCAAATGCCGCCCAGCAAAGCGGCCGCCGTAATCAAAGCGGAACAAACGCCCGGTGCGGCTTTGTCGTTAAACAGCACACCGATGAGAATCCCCACACCGATGAACAGCAAAAGGGACGGAATGAACAGTACCAGCGACAACAGCATATACAAGACGTTAAAGGCTTCTTTGCCGGTGGCCACAGCGATGATATCACCGGCGGCATAGGTCAGGATCATCTGTGCCAAAGCGATGACCGAAAAAGGGAGCAGATAACCCAGAATATAGTCAATGCCCTTCATAGGGGACGCATACAGCCGCATCAGAAACGCACCGGAGCGGTCAGAAGAAACCCGCATACAGCAAAACAGGCTCAGAAACGAAAAGCCGAAAACCGTAATAGCCGGTGTCAGCTTGTGAATCTGAAAGACGGTCGGTGCCATAGGGGTTCCTTCGGGGATAGCCGCCCCCGCAGGAATGGTGGTTTCCGGAATCGAGCCGTTAACAATCGTCATGATAATCAGCATCAAAAGCGGAAAGCCAAGACAAAACAGATAGCTAAGCGGGTCCCTGAGCAGTTCCTTGATGTTTCTTCCCGCAAAAGTGATTGCTCTCATACGCCGTCACCTCCCACAATTGCCACAAAAGCATCCTCCAATTTATCCTTACCGGTCTGTTCTTTCAGGGCGGCCGCCGTACCAAGGGCTTTCAGCTGTCCGTTGGCCATCACTGCGATACGGTCACAAAGGGCTTCGACCTCGTCCAAATAGTGCGTGGTCAGAATGATCGTAATTTTGCCTTTCAACGCCGTAATAATTTTCCAAAGTTCACGGCGGCTCAGGACATCCAGACCCAAAGTCGGTTCATCCAAGAAAATAATTTTCGGGTCTGTAATGAGAGCCATGGCAATACTCAGCCGTCTTTGCCAGCCGCCGGACAGCGTTTTGGCTTTTTGGTTCTGCACTTCCCCCAAACCAAGTGTCCGAAACACGCTCTCGATATTTTTATCGGTTTGCTCCTTGCTCAGACCATAAATTTTTGCAATA
This sequence comes from uncultured Ruminococcus sp., assembly GCA_902803125.1. GTDB lineage: Bacteria > Bacillota > Clostridia > Oscillospirales > Acutalibacteraceae > UBA1213. The sequence continues at coordinate 927 of CADCOZ010000367.1, read as the reverse complement.
AACGCCAGATTTTCTTTAACGGTCAGCTGACCCGCCACAGCTGTTTCCTGCGGAGAAATATTGGTAATGGTTTTCACCGCCTGATAATCGGTTTTGATGCTGTGACCCATCACAACAGCATCGCCCTCCGTCACCGCTGACAAGCCGGTCAGCATACGAATGGTGGTTGTTTTGCCGGCCCCGTTGACACCCAGCAAACCGAAAATTTCGCCCTCAAAAATTTCCAAATTCAGATGATCCACAGCGGTTTTGGTGCCAAAACGCTTGGTCAGTTCCGTCGTTTTAATCACCGTTTTCATCGGACTTCACACCTCCAAAAGTGGGCGAATTGACAAATTCCTGTACAAAAGCATTCACTTCACGCAGTGGTGTCAAAGCGATTCCCTGTTTCACATCACCGAACATGACCAGTTCATCGCCCTCGTGCAGGCCAAACACCCGCATAGCTTCCTCCGGAATGATGATTTTCCGGTCGATAATTGCACACTTGCCAAAGATATATTTATTTTTCGGACGAAAGGTTTCCTGTCCGCTGGCATCAAGGAAAACAGCGGTGATATCCTCCATGGTCAGGCTAAAAATCTTGGCCAGCTCACTGCATTTGATAACATCCGGCACACTTTCGCCGCTTTCCCATTTTGCGATAGACTGACGGGACACATTCATTTTTTCTGCTAAATCTTCCTGTGTCATTTTGGCCTGAAGCCGCAGACCTTTTAACGTTTCATTCATTTTGTTGCCCTCCTTTTGAGATTATTGTAGTCCATATTTTTCCGTCCGTCAATCAACCCGACTTGACATTTCATGTTAATTTTTGTAGCAAAAGTTTTTACCTCCGGACAGCCACTTGGGGGAACCCCTTTTCTGGCGAAAAAAGGGGAGAGCGGGTCTCCAGTGGAGACCTCTGCCGCAGGCAGAAGCGACCGG
>CADCOZ010000366.1 GCA_902803125.1 uncultured Ruminococcus sp. | reverse complement strand
ACTTCTTTTCATTCTTGTTTGTTGCCCTTACCTTGCCCTTGCTTTGCCCTGACCTTGCCTTTACTTTGCCCTCACCTTGCCCTTTATCATGCCCTTTACTTTGCCCTGTTGTCCGCTTGTTTCCTTTGGAAGTCCTGCGTTCATGCGGGCTTTCACCCTTTTGCTCCTTGCCCTTTACTTTGCCCTCTGATGGATATACATCCTATTGGCCGTCCTTTTGGGTACCCGCCACAAACCCCTTTCACCTATACCGCTAAAACCGAGAAAATTCGACCTCAAAAGGTCGAATAAAACAAAACTGTTATCAAAGATGACAAAATTGTCATCTCTTGAATATTGCACAGCGAAACAGACGGCTGAAGCGTTGTTTCCTCCAGCGTGAGGGGTTCTGCGGCATTGTGCCGCCGGTCAGAGAATCCGGTGAGGCGTTTCCTCCAGCGTGAGGGGTTCTGTGATGTGCCAACTAAAAAAACCGTGCCAATCCAAAAGAAAGGCACGGTTCTGCTTTGCGGGTATTTTTTTTGATAGGGAAACTCCTTCCGTCACGCCTCTCTCAAAGAGGGGGAAGTCAGCTTTGCTGACAGGGGGAATTCTCCCTCCGGACGTATCAGCCGCCGCTTCTCGGAATAAGACCGCCGATAGCTTCCGCCATTTTAGAAATCGGCATCGTCTGCACATAAATCTTGCCGGGGCCGGTGATGACGGTATTGAAGAAGCCTTCGCCGCCAAACAGCTTGTTTTTAATGCCCTTGACACTCTCAATGCTCAGGGAACAGGTTTCTTCCATCATGACCAAGTGACCCGTATCCAGAATCTTTTTCTGACCGGCTGCCAAGGTGTATTCCTGCACGGAACCGTCTACCTCCAGAAAAACCATACCGGTACCGGTGAACTTCTGCATGATAAAGCCTTCACCGCCGAAAAAGCCGCCGCTTAACTTTCTTTGAAAATGAACGGTCATTTCAACGGTTTCTTCCATCGCCATAAAGGCGGATTTCTGTGCAATAATGCTCTTGCCGCTGTGCAGCTGAATGGCTAAAATCTGACCGGGGAAACCGGATGCAAAGGCAATTTCACCCTCCGCTTCAGCGGTATAGGTGTTGGTGAACAGGGACTCGCCCGTAAAAGCTCTGCCAAACATCTTGCCGATACCGCCTGTTTTGGTTTCCATCTTGAACGTGCTGTCCATCCAAGACATACCGCCGCCCTGACAGATGATTTTTTCGCCCTTTCTGAGCCGGCAAAGAACCGCCGGCAGATTGCCGCCAATAATTTCATACTGCATAAAATCACCTCGTTTCAATCCACGCATGGCTGTTAAGTGGAGTTACGATTTTTTACAGCCATTTTATAGATGATCCATTTTTTGTTCTTAGGCATGGATAACCCTCTTGTCAGAAGGGGATACCGTTGCACTCCTCCCCTGCTGCTGCTTTTAGTATATCATCATCATATTTTGTTTGTCAAGGACAAACGCATAGAAATCCATTCATTCCCCCGCCTATAGAGGCGGGGGAATCCTTGCTCGTTAAGTTGAACTTTGGCCGTCATGCTTGGCATCGTTCCCTTTTAGTCAGCAACCTTTTGGTAGGTCTTGTATTCGTTCTTGTAGGCCTCGCTTAACTGGAGGGAATCGTCCGATGCGATATAATCGAACTTCTGATAACCGCCGTCCGGGAACCGCAGATAAATGGTATTTTCTTTGGTAAACTCATAGGTAAAGGTTTCCTCATCGGCGGTAAAGCCTTCGTAATAAGCACTATGCTCGGTGTTGGGAACGGACCGCTTCCGTCCGGTCAGATCGGCATTGAAAGTAAAGGTAAAGAACATACGCTCGCCGGGGTCTTCATTTTTCCATGTACCGACAATAGCCGGATCCGCACTTACCGAAGCGGCTGAAGAAAAACTGCTGTCCGAAACGTTCGAGGTCGTATCGGTCTTGTTGGAACAGGCGGTGCTGAAGGTTAAGGCCACAACACCAAGAACGGCGGCGAAAACGAGACGGTTGACAGAAAATTTCATGGTTCATACTCTCCTTAATCATTTAGGTATAGGCCTATTATAGCAATTCCACCCCGTCATTACCATCGCAACATAACGACTTTTGGAAAGCAATCGTTGGTAAAACCACCTTTTTTCCACCAAAATCTTCAGAACTTTTTCAAAAGTCTATGTTTTCATCGAACGCACGTTAACAAAGGCAGCATACCGCAAAATGCCAGAACACCAAGCGGCAGACTAAAATTCTTCGTGAAAACCGGATACGGTTCCCCGTGCCGCTGACGGACAGAACCGTTCCCGCCGAAGCGGCTTTCACAGAAACTTTGAACAGTCGGCGGGGCAACTTTATCGGGCGGATTCGATGACCGCATGAAAGTGCAAAGCGTAAAAAATGCCATAAAGCAGGAAACAGAAGTCGGTTTTTCCTGTCCGCAGGAGAGAAAATTCCTTTGTATCTTTTGTAAAAATACATTTACAAAAGATAATAGAATTGGTATAATAACCATGAATCGTTTAGCGTCTGCCGGATATCCTGCCGCAGGGAAAATATGTCCACCAACAATCCGTGGCGGTATGAAGGATGTCAAACAGGCTTTAACAGGCACAAGGCTGAACAGGAGGTTGAACAAATGAGAAAGCTCAAAGAAGAATTGTTGGAACATTGTACTTTGCTGAACTGCTGTCAGAATGAACTGGCGGTTTTGCCGGCTGAAGGCGATGTGGGACTGGAAGAGTATTTTGAACATAAGGCGGCTTGTATCCGCCGGGTCAAAAACTTGTTCTCGCCGCCGGAATGCAATAAGCTGATGCTGTCGTATCCGCCGCCGGATATAAAGGGCGATGGCATCTTTTCGCTGTTTTTTGAGTCGCCGTCGGTGGTGGCGAAAAACAGACAGTTCGAGGGACTGTTCTGCGTGGATATCAGTGACTACCTGGGACAGGAAGAGAACGAAAACATGATACGTCTGCTGTCCTTTATGAAGGCCCAGCCGCAGATCGTATATCTGCTGTTTATCTGCACGGACAACGAACACGAAAAAGAACAGATGTATCAGTTTCTGACACAGTATCTTGAACTGGATCAGCTGACGTTTTCGTTGCCTACCCCCAAAAAGCTGACCGAATACACGTTTTCGGGGGTGCGGGATTTTTGTCTGCATATTGATGCTGCGGCACAGCAGTATTTGGAAGACTGGTTCAAGGAAAGAACATACGGCTTTGATGAAGCCGATTATGTGGTGCGAAAACTGAAAGCCCATCAGTATCAGGGTGACCTTGATATGCTGAAAGACGTGCTGACAGAGGCCGAAGCCTTGGGACAAAAAAGCGATCGTTTCGGTTATTAGACAGGAGTGTGAAAAATATGAAAAGAATCCCTTTGCCGTATTACATCAAAGAAACCGGCGACCATTTCGAACTTACCGAAACCTTTTTGAAGAACAGCTGTGTCATTGACCCCGCCGATACGACCCTGCGCTATGCGGGCATACCCTTGACAAAAGTAGATGACCGGCTGATGGCCACGTCAAAGGAAGAACTGCATACCTTTGTCATTGGCGATTCGGGCAGCGGCAAAACCCGCCGTGTGATTCTGCCCACCATCATGATGCTGTCGCAGACAGGAGAATCTATGGTCATCTCCGACCCGAAAGGCGAACTGTTCCGCACCACCGCCGATACGCTCAAAAAGCGGGGTTATACAGTAATTGCACTGAATTTCCGTCATCCCAGCCACAGCTGCCGCTGGAACCCGCTGACATACATTGAAAAACTCTATCGTTCCGGCGACAGGGATAAACAGGATCGTGCCATGCTGGCGCTCAAGGATTTTCTGGATATCATCAAAAAGGACGTGGAGTCCACCGACGACCGCTTTTGGGAACAAATGGCCACCAGTACCTTTTTGGGAGCGGCTCAGCTGCTTTTGGAAAATAGCGAAGAGGAAGGCGTACTGACCTTTGAAAATGTGGCGGCCGTGGTGCAGGAGATCAACCAGAAATGTTCCCGCAGCAGTTCCTTCGGTGACAAATTGTTGTCAAAGCTGGATGCACATTCCCCCTTGGCTCGGAACCTT
>CADCOZ010000365.1 GCA_902803125.1 uncultured Ruminococcus sp. | reverse complement strand
TGGCACAGGAGGAATCCGCTTCTATCTCCCATAATATCCGCTGGAGCCTGAAAAAGAAAATGGCCGCCGGTACTCTCGGCATCGCCCGTGTTCCTTACGGCTATATCAAAAATGACCAAAAACAACTGGTCATTGATGAAGAAACCGCTGCTGTTGTGCGGCGTATTTTTTCACTCTATCTGTCCGGCTATGGAGCCAGAGCCATCGCCGTTCAACTCAATCGGGAGGGGCTTCCCTCTCCTACCGGTATTTTATGGAATAATATCACCATTCTCAAAATGCTCCGTCAGGAAAAATATATAGGTGATATCCGTTGGCAAAAAACCTATTCCGTCTTTATGGGAGAAAAATATAAAATCAACTGCGGTCAGCAGGACAGCTTCTATATCCGTGACGGCCTGCCGCCTATTATCTCCCGTGAGGACTTTATGGCGGTTCAGGTACTGCGGAAAAGAAATACGCATACCCCAAAACGTGTTAATTGTTCACTTTTTCGTGGTAAAACAAAGTGTACCTGCGGCCGCTCCTATTATTTTGCGGAAAAGGGATATCAGGCTGTATGGATCTGTTCGGGTCGTCACCAATTACAGCGGCCCTGTCAGAACCGTGTTTTTCCGGACACGGCCTATCATGCGGCATGGAACAGACTGTGTGAAAAATTGCGGCTGTTTGCCTGCGAACTGCTGCTGCCTTGTATCTTTCAGCTGCAATATCTTGATCAGCAAGCGGTATGTGAAAAAATCAAGTCATTAGAAGTGGAACAGGAAGAACTGCGGCGGCGGCGGTATGTCTTATATGAACTATGTGCCGGCGGATGTATCAGTGAAGAACGGCTGTTTCGCAGTGAACAGGATTTGACACGTTCCCTGCAAAACGTACAGAACCAAATCGAAACCTTCCGTTCATCCTGCTGTTCCGCTGTTGAGCAGTTGGAAAACCTTTATCGACAGTTGACAGCCGAAAGCGATGCGGCTGTACTGGCTGACAGCATTTTACAAAAGACCGTCACAGACGGAGAAACCGCCGCCTTTGAATTAGTGGGCGGGTTACAACTCAAGGAGGTACTTTAATGGAAAGAAGATTGATTCCCTACGGATATCGCATGGAAAACGGCGTTTTATGGTCTGATCCGATAGAAAGTGAGGTGATTCGGCGTATTTTCCGTATGCGGCTCAACGGATGGGGCGTTCGAACAATCGGTAAGCAGCTTTATCAGGAAAAGCTGCCTTTTTTTAGCGATGACAGCGAAAAAGCCATGAAAAAAGTCAGTGCTATCCTTTATAAAGAAATCTATCGGGGTCAAAAAGACTATCCTGCCATTGTTTCGGCCAAGGATTTTGAAGCTGTGCAGGCGTTAAAAACACCCTTGCCTTGTGTACGCACTCGACAGCAGGCGGTTCGTCAAGCACCGCCGGCGGCACCTGCCACAGAATGGAGTCTGCGGCTCGATGAAAATGTACAGCGTTTAGAAACGGCTGTCCTTGAACAGCTACAGAACACGTCGGCAGACATCAGCACGGTGCGTCTTATGATTCTGCAATTGGCGGCGGAAAAATACCGATGCATTACGGCAAAGGAGAATACACCATGAATCCAAACGGTACCGATGCCATTACGATTATTCCGGCCAAACGGGACCGCCTGCCTTCGGAAGGTTCTGCGTGTGTGAAACGTGTTGCCGCTTATTGTCGGGTTTCTACCGAAGAGGAAAGCCAGCAAAACTCCTATGCCACACAAATCAGCTACTATACCGAGTATATCAACAGCCATATAGATTGGCAGTTAGCGGGTATTTTTGCCGATGAGGGGCTGAGCGGCACCCGCACCAAAAACCGCACGCAGTTCAATAACATGATCCGTCTGGCACGGCGGCATAAAATCGACTTGATTCTGTGCAAAAGCATCAGCCGTTTTGCCCGCAACACGGTGGACTGTTTGGATTATGTGCGGGAACTGAAAGCACTGGGCGTGACCGTCATTTTTGAAAAGGAACACATCAATACCGATGAAATCAGCTCAGAATTTGCCATCAGTCTGTATGCGTCTTTTGCACAAGCCGAAAGCGAGTCTATCAGCAAAAATGTGACTTGGGGTATTGAAAAATCTTTTCGGGAAGGTCATGTACCCTATCGCCTTCAACGCACGTTGGGCTATCGTCTTAACGAAAACGGCCGACCGGTGATTATTGAAGAAGAAGCTGCTGTTGTGCGGGAAATCTTTCGGCTCTTTGTCGAAGGACACAGCCCGCCGATGATTGCACAGTACCTCACCCAAAACGCCGTTCCCCGCAAAAACGGCCAGACTACTTGGAACCGAAACCATATTTATCAGATTCTTAAAAATGAAAAATACGCCGGCGATGCCATTCTGCAAAAAACTTATACCGTCAATTGTCTGACCCATGAACGGGCTAAAAATACCGGTCAGCGTCCGATGGTGCTGGTGCAGGACTGTCACGATGCGATCATTGACCGCAGAACCTACGACATTGTCCGTTTGGAGTTGGAAAAACGGCGGCGAAAACCCAAACGCTCTCCTGCCGAAAAGTCCGCTTACCAAACCAAATATTGTTTGAGCCGTTTGTTGGTTTGCCCGCTTTGCGGCAGTACCTATAAACGAACGGTTTGGGTGATAAAAGGCCAAAAAATCGGTGTGTGGCGGTGCCGCCGGCGATTGGAAGGAAAAGGCTGTTCCCGTTCCCCCTCTTATCACGAGGATACCCTGCACACGGCCATTCTGTCGGCTGTTCGGCAGCTGAAACAGCAAATGAACCAACCCTCCCGACCGGCCGATACAGAAGCCGCCGATGGCACAGAACAGAACCGTTGGCAAGCGGACATCAACGCTCTGCTGATGCGTCTTTCGGAAATCGAAAACGAACGGGACGCTATCTTAGCAGATGTCAACGGCTATATGCTGGAACCCATGAGCCAATTTCTGCGGGAACTGAACCAGCAGGAAAGTGAAATTGCCGATAACTTAGAAGCCTTGCGGCGGCAAAAAGAAGAAAGCCACCGTCAACAACTCTGTGCCGAAACAGCCCGTCAGCTCTTGGATTCCCTTGAACCGCCGGACACTTTTGAGGATATCCTCATGGAAAAAATCCTCCTCAAGGTGGAAGCTGTGAGCAAAAAAGAAATATATGTCTTTTTTCAGGGCGGATACCATCTCAAAATGCCGCTCGGTAAATCATAATGAGCACCTCCCTGTGCAGGATTTCGTTCCTTCGCACAGGGAGGTGCTTTTTTCACACCAAACCGTTGGCAACAAAAACAGGAAGGAATGATATCATTCCTTCCTG
>CADCOZ010000364.1 GCA_902803125.1 uncultured Ruminococcus sp. | reverse complement strand
GACCCCCTGCTGGGAGGTTTGGAGGGCAACGCCCTCCAACATTACTTTGAGGGAGAGGGTTTGCGGAGGAGGGATTTGGCGTCTTTTTCAAGCTGGCGGTAGTCGACTTTGCCAATGGGGGTCAGGGGCAGTGCGGTGACGGGGAAGAAATCAATGGGGAGAGCGTATTCGGGCAGTTCGGCTTTGCAGAGCTTGTCTAAGGATTGTTTGATGGTTTCGGTATCTTCTTTGATGTCGTCATTCGGAACAAAAAACACGACCGGCAGCTGACCCTGTGACTGGGATTTGTCTTGGGTGCCAACGGCACAGACAGACTTTACCAGCGGACTTTGCATAACAACATTTTCAATCAGGGGCGGGAATACCTTGAAACCGTCGTAGCGGATAATCATGCGCTTGATGCGGCCTTCAATAAACACACAGCCGTATTCGTCTATGTAGCCTAAGTCGCCGGAATGTACCCACAGCAGACCGTCTTCGTGACGACGGAGAATTTCATCCGTGGCGGCTTGATTGCTATAATAACCAAGCATGGTGTTGGGGGAAACCATGCAGATTTCGCCTTTTTCACCGGCGGGCAGTTCTTTGCCGGTATCGGGGTCAAAAACAGACATGATGGAATGCGTAAACGGAATACCAACACTGCCGATTTTATTGAACTCTCGGCGGGCTGTTGCACAAACCGCCGCCGATACTTCTGTCATGCCGTAGCCTTTGATCAGCGTTGACTGGCAGTTGTGTTCAATCAGGAATTGGCTGATCTTTTTCTCGAATTCGGGCTGTGTGCCGTCACCGCCTACAATGGGGGAGATGATAAAAGAAAGATCGGCTTTTTTCAGACGGCGGCTTTTCATAATCGAATTATAGTGAGAAGGAACGCCGGCAATATGGTTCGGTCTATATTTCAGCAGGAGCTTGTCATATTCATTGGGATTAAACGCCGGAACGAGAATCAGCGTCATGCCGATGCTCAAGGGCAGATGCAGACCGTTGCCGATGCCGTATGCGATGAACGGCGGCATAACGCCCAGCCATTTATGTTCTCTTCTCAGATAGAAACCGCTGTTGTCAGCCTGTACCACAGAAGCATTCATGTTGTCGTTGGTCAGCATAACGCCTTTTGGCATACCGGTGGTGCCGCCGGTGTGAACAATGACACAGCAGGTGTTTTCTTTATAGGGGACGTATTTCGGTGTTGTGCCTTCACCCTGCTTGATAAAGTCCTTCCACAACAGACACTGGGAGGAATAATCGTGCTTTTCCTGCTTGAACAGCTTATAGAGAGCCTTTTTCATGCCGGGCAGGGAATCGGACGGCGAGGTCACAATAATCTTCTCAACGGTGGTGCCTTTTACGGCCTCTTCGATTTTCGGATAGGCGGGGTCAAGACACACCACAAATTTAGAGTGAACTTCCTCAATATAATCTTTGATGCCTTCCACGCTGGTTCTGGGATCCACCATGTTCGGAATGGCACCCAGTCTGTTGAGGGCATAGAGAGTATAAATCGTTTCAGGAATGGTAACCGTTGCCATAATCACGATGTCGCCTTCCTTAACGCCCAAAGCGGTAAAGGCGGCGGCCGCTTCTTTGATTTTCTCGAAAAGCTCCCGATAGGTAATATCTTTGTCAAAATAATTGAGGGCTACATTGTCCTGAAAGTCCTGATTATTATCCCAAACAAAGTCATATATCGAACATTTGGGCAGAACGGCGTTCAGGTTTTCTTCCTTATAGAACCTCAGCCACGGCTTGTCTATGGACGGATAACAGCTCCCTTTTTTACTCGTTTTCTTTTAACGCCTGATCAACAAAAAAAATAAAGCATTGACCTGCGGGTTAAGCCGACACAGTACGTCATGCGGCGGTTTTTGGTGCTGCTGAACACACCGCTGCTTTGACCCGCTTTCATCATACCGGAGAGCCTGCTTCCTTTCAGCAGGCGTGAATAGAGGGCGAGTCTTACTTTTTTCCTCCTGTTCTCTCTTTTTTTTCGCACACAGCTATATTAGCACAAAATTCCCGAATAATCAAGAAAAAAATCGAAATTTGAAAACGTGATTTCTTTTGACATTTTTCTCATGAATATCAATTTTTACCAATCACACCGGGCAGGCCTTCATTTCGGCGGCGGTCAAACGGGTTTAACGGGCTGTCAGCCGTCTGCTGAAAAAAATGGCAGAATATGACAGGTGAGAAAGCCGGTGCGGAGCGGCTGACAGCAAATTTTAATTTAATATAATATTTACTAAAATAAATAGGCTGCCGCACGTCTGTTCCAATGCCGGCTAAGCAGGATATTCAGCGGGGTTTCTGTCTTTTGTATGACAAAAGGTACGTCTTTGTGCCGCAAATATTATTGTGTGATTTTACCATTGATGAAAGAGTAAAATGAGAGTATAATTATTATGTGAAATCATTTGTTATTGTCGAATTTGAAAGAAGTGCTTTTACAGGAAGCTGTATTCAACTTTATGAGGAGAAAAGTAGGAGGTTGTGATGAAAATTAAACATACCACACGCATCCATCGCTATCTTTCATTTATCCTTGCGGTGGTCATCACTTTCTTGAGTATATCCAATACATATATGTACCGCAGTACGGCGGCAGACGGCTCCTATTCGGTTGCGAGCTTTTCCTTTGCACTGGAGTCCGGTGCAGAGTATGAAGACGGTCAGTATATTTGGGAACCGGCCGAAAGTGTAGCCGGCCACCAATTCGTGTACCGCTTAAGCTATGTGTTTGCCGGACAGGGTTTTATTGAGCCGGGAGATGTGGAAATCACCATTCCCAAACACATTCTGAGAGCCAGAAACGGCTACTATGCAGACCTTTGTGAACTGCCGATGACGGAGCTGGGCGACTCCACCGGCGGCAACGAGTTTGCCTATTATTTTTCGGGGGATAACATTGTCATTACCAATGTCGTGCGGCTGTCATCGACCGGTGAAGGCATCATTGATATTGCCTACAGCACCACCCGCACCACCTTCTACTATAGTGACATGGTGTCCTCAGACGTGCCGGCGGCGACCATCACCTTGTCTGAAAACGGCTCGGTGGTGGATGAACATTCTGACAATGCGCAGCCGATTTCAATGGATACCTCGGCTACCCTGCTGACCACCACCAAAAAAGCCCCTTCCAAGCGGGTAGATCCGGAAGGGGAATGGGACACCTCTTGGGGAACCAAGCCTGCCGATGCTGATGAATACTATTATGTCCTTTGGAGTATCATTAGTGTAGTAGAAGCCACACAGACCTATCTCTTTTCCATTGAAGATACGTTCGATGAACCGTATGCGGAAATTGTGGGCTATAAATTAGCGGGGCGGTCAACCTTCTCCTCTATTCGGCAGGGTTCCTACAGCATTGACTTTGAGCAGAGCCGCACCGATTACGTTCTGACCCGTCACAAAAAAGAATATTATACAGACGAGCATTATGTCCAGAGAAACACGGCACTGGTCACGCTGACACCCGTTGATGAACCGGAAGAAGCCACCTCGCTGGGAACCTCTGCCATTTTCAACTATGACCGACCGGAGTTTTTGAAGCCGGATAAGAATTATAATGCTCGAAAATATGGCAATACGGCATGGAAGGAATTCTTTGGCTATGATTGGGATGTGGCTGACTATGGACTGACCGAATTTATGGCAGGGGAACGAG
>CADCOZ010000363.1 GCA_902803125.1 uncultured Ruminococcus sp. | reverse complement strand
TCTCCGGTGGAGACCTCTGCCGCAGGCAGAAGCGACCGGACCGAGCCGACAGGCGAGACCCCCCAAACCCCCTCCCTAAATTCGCTGTGTTGATTATCCGAAAACTTACTGTGCCAATGCTGAGGAAGTACACAGAGGTTTCGCACGGCAAGAGCTTGAAAGACAACAACACAAAAGTTTCGCTCAAGCCTTTTCAAAGGCTTGCGGGGTCCAGGGGCAGAGTCCCTGGTGGGGTTTGGGGCAAAGCCCCAACGGGGGCCAGGGGCAGAGTCCCTGGTGGGAGGTTTGGAGGGCAAAGCCCTCCAACATCAAGAGGAACGATGTCTGTAAAGAGGGAGTAGGCTTGGGGAAGTTTTTTGTTTTTGTGGAGGCTGCCAAAGTACCAACGGCGATAGCGGACATGGTGCGATATGGCATCGAAAAAAGCGGTCAGCAGTGTTGTTGGAGAAAAACCCTCTACCAGTACACGGTCTTTCATGGCGGGCTGATGGGTCACAATATAATCCACAGCCTGACCCGCCGCCGTTAATTGTCGGGCGGCTTTGGCCATCTCTGCCTTCGTGGGCTGTTCTTCCCGTTGCCAAGTGCCGTTTTCCATGCGTATGGCCGCATCTCCGCTGTCACCGCCGCCAAACGTAAAAAAAGTATGGCCTTCAATGGTGTAGATTTCGCCCCGCAGCAGATGGATAATATGAGGGGCTATTTTTTGTACATGACCGCCAAACAGCTCGCTGACAGGATACTGTCTTAGCAAGGAAAAATTCTCGTGGGTGCCGTCTACAAACAGGGTACAAAACCGCTGTCCGGCAATCTTTTGCAGAATGGCCTGCTCTCTGGCTGAACCGTCCCACAAAAAACCGAAATCACCGCATACCATTAAACAGTCCCCTTCTTTCAGATGCTTCAGCCGCTTCTGTTCATATCTGGCATATTCTCCGTGCATATCGCCGGTAAGATAAATCATCAAAACACCCGCTTTACCATAGCTTATTGCAAAAGCAACAAAAATAATTCTATGTTCTTGTTCAATAACACCTACAAACGAATGAAAACCCCTTCAATTTTCTGGCATAATTCCATTTGTGTTTTTGCGGAAAATAGGGTAGAATAATAGGTATTATTTGTTATGATACCACCTTTGCGGTGCGGATTTTATGATATCATGGGAGTTGATTTTATTTTATGAAAAAAGCAGGCATCCTCATGCTGTGTGTGCTGGTGTGGCTGACCGTTTGGGGAACAGGAACGGCTCCGGTATACGCCGCTGAATTTAAAATTGATTTCGATACACATTGTACCGCCCTTTATCTGGAAAATATCGACACCGATACCGTTGTCTATCAAAAGAACCCCGATGAACGCCGCTATCCGGCCTCTACCACTAAAATCATGACCTATATCATCACGGCCGAAAACGTCAGCGACCTCAAAGGCACAATGGTGACGGTCAAAAGCAGTGTCATTCATTTGCTGGACGGCACAGGCAGTTCAATAGCCGGTTTGAAGGAAGGCGAAAAGCTGTCGGTCTATCAGCTGTTAAACTGTTTGATGATTCCTTCCGGCAACGATGCCGCTTTGGTGCTGGCTGACTATGTCGGTCAGGGGGATATTCGCCGATTTGTTGACCTGATGAACAAAAAAGCCCAGGAATTAGGCTGTGAACACACCCACTTTGTCAACCCGCACGGACTGAATGATCCCAACCACTACACCACGGTCAGCGATATGGCAAAGATGGCAAAATACGCCCTGACACTGCCCGAATTTGCGGATATTACCGACACGGCTACCTCGGATGTTCTTGGAGAAGACCGTTATCTGGTCACCACCAATTCCATGATCGACCCCGTCCGCGGTGGTGATTTATACTATCCCTACGCCAAGGGTATCAAAACCGGTTCAACGGGCAACGACTCCGGCTACTGTCTGGTATCCACAGCCACCAAGGGCGGCTATACCTATCTTTGCGTGGCGTATGGCGCTCCCTATGAGGACGAAAAAGGGGAACTCTATGAAAACGGTGCTATGCTGGATTCCATTCATCTCTATGAATGGGCGTTTGATAACCTGAGCATCAAAACCGTTTTGGATAAAAATGAACTGGTCAAAGAAATCAAACTGAACTTTGCTTGGAACAAAGACACGATTCAATTATCACCGGCTTCGAGCTACTCCACCATTCTGCCGGATGACGTTGCGGTAAGCAGTCTTGACCGCACCTATCAGCTGCCCGAAAGCGTCAATGCCCCACTGAAGGAGGGCGATATCATCGGCAGTGTGACGCTCAGCTATGCCAATCAGGAATTGGTCACCCTTGATTTGGTGGCCTCTGAAAGTGTTGACCGCAGTGAATTATTATCGGCTCTCGATGCCATCAAAAACGTCATTTCTTCCCAATGGTTCATTATTGCCATGATCGTGCTGGCTCTCTTGGGAGTGATTTATGTCATTGTCCTGTTAGTCTACCGTCACAAGATAAAGACACAGCGTCCTGTTAAAAAATACCGCAAGTTCTAATCCTATCTAAACGAAAAACCTCACGGTCAACCGATTCAACGGTTCATCGTGAGGTTTTTTGCGTTCTGTAACTTTTTGTCCTTCGGCCATTATGCCGACCAAAGCGGCTCAGGCATCGTCAGAAAGCTGAATTTCAATGTCGAAGGTAAGCGGAAGCTGATTAACGCTCTTGGCAGCTCGGAAGAAGGAAATCGTTACCGTATCGCCGGGTTTATATTTGCTGAGTTCATCAATAAATTCATAGGCTGATTTAATGCGGACACCGTTAATCGCCGTGATGATATCCTGCACCTTGACATCTGTATTGACCAGCGGACTGTTCGGTTTGATTTTCGTAATCACCATGCCCTGCGGCACGTTTTTCAGTTTGGATTCATACAAATTGCAGGTACTGCCTTCAATCCCGACAGTGGCTCTGTCGTTAATATAGCCTTAGTGAATCAGCTTGTTAATGATTTCTGCCAGCTTATTGCTGGGAATGGAAAAGCCCATGCCTTCATAATTCGTTGAAACAATTTTGGACGTGTTCATGCCAACCACCCGTCCCTCTTCGTTAATCAAAGGGCCGCCGGAATTGCCGGGATTGATGGGATCATCGGTCTGGATATACTTCAC
>CADCOZ010000362.1 GCA_902803125.1 uncultured Ruminococcus sp. | reverse complement strand
TCACCGCAGAAGATTCCGTCACCGCAGAAGATTCCGTCACCGCAGAAGATTCCGTCACCGCAGAACTTTCCTGTTTCGAACTGTCCTGCGGCACTTCCGGAGAGGTTTCGGCATCATCGTCACTTTCCGCAGAGGTCTGTTCCGACACAGGAACGTCAGAGGAAACCGCAGAACGGACGGACACATCAGAAGGGATTGTTTCAGTTTGCGGACGGGTACAGCCGATGCCTGATAACAGAACAGCGGC
The DNA here is from genome assembly GCA_902803125.1 of uncultured Ruminococcus sp. Classification (GTDB taxonomy): domain Bacteria; phylum Bacillota; class Clostridia; order Oscillospirales; family Acutalibacteraceae; genus UBA1213. Next base: position 2,420 of record CADCOZ010000362.1, on the reverse strand, counting down.
CAGCACAACTGACAAGATACAGTATTTAGAAAATAACCGTTTCATTCTTTCAACGTCCCTTCTTCAATAAAAATATTAGTGATAGGGCTTATTCGGGTCCACAGGAGCGTCCATAGACGGGTTCGGCATTCCGTAGCCGCCATAAGGAGCATTCGGGTCATAAGGTGCGTCCATAGACGGGTTCGGCATTCCGTAGCCGCCATAAGAAGCGTTCGGGTCAACAGGAGCATCCATAGACGGGTTCGGCATTCCGTAACCGGTATAAGAGGCGTTCGGGTCATAGGAAGGGCCTGTCGGTTCCGGACTGTCGCCGCTGTAACCGGCATAGGTACTATCAGCACTGTAAGCAGCATCGTTCATCTGCTGATTCTCTTCATACAGCTTATTATAGTCAATGCCTTGGTCGGTAAAGGGGGTATAATCGCCGTAGTTTTCCGTGCCGTCCGCTCCCATATAGCGGGAAGCATCTTCCTGCGAGCGATCCTTTTCCCGCTGCATTCTGGCCAGATTTTCTTCCATCACCTTGCGGTGCCTGAGAACATCCAAGACCTTGGAGGAAAAAATCATAGCTGCAAAAGAAGCCGCTATCAGCACACCAAACAGCACATACAAAAAAACGTGCCGCTGTGGCTGCGGGTCATCGGCATAGTAATACACCGAATGATCCGTGTCATAATACTTAACCGGAATGACCGAACCGAAATCCAGTGCGCCCGAAACAGATTTATCCACCTGCCCCACTAAAGATACGTCATACTCTTCGTTTTCATTCAGCTCTACAATGATCCGGATATTGGAATACAGTTCCTTTATCACGCCGTTTTCCGTAATGGTATAGGCATCCGGCGAATTGACAATTTTTGCCTGTGCTCTGAGCATATCGTCCTTTGGCTGTCCGGAACGGATATCATCCTGTATGACATGATACAGCAAAAAGGAAAACAGAACCATCAGACAAAAGAAAAAGACCAGATAAAAATACTTTTTTTGCGTCAGTTTTTTAATAAAATTCACAATGCGGCCCCCCATAGCTTGATGATAAAACTATCTTCTTCTTATCATACCTCAATTTGTTCCAAAATTCAATATTTTATTTTTCCATCCGACAAAATCAAATTTTTCCCGAAGGAACTCTGACCCTGCACCCTGTTGGGAAACTCCTTCCCGCCATTCGCTGTGATGATATTCCGAACCCCCCCAAAAAAGCATTGACCGGATAACCCTTTCAGGCTATCCGGTTCATAATGATAACTGTATGTCATTGTTCGGACTTTTTATGACGGAAAGGCGGTTTGTTGTTGTTATACAGGAACATCAGCACGGCCATCGCAATAATAATCACATAGCCGATAACGCTGTAAAGATCGGGTAATTCGCCCAAAAAGATAACGCCAAGCAGGGTGGCAAAGATAATCTGTGAATAGTCATAGACGCTGATTTCACGGGCAGGGGCATGAAAATACGCCGCCGTAATGCTGAACTGACCGCCCGTAGCCGCCAATCCGGCTCCCAACAGTATCAATACCTGCTGCCACGTCATGGGGTGAAAGTCGAAAATCAGGAACGGCAGCATACTCAGACAGGAAAACGCCGAAAAGAAGAAGACAATCAGGGAACCGTTTTCGTGCCGTTGTCCCAAAATCCGCACCATGGTATAGGCAAAGCCTGCCGCCATACCGCCCAGCAGACCAATGGCCGACGGCACCACCGCCACATTCTGAAAAGAAGGCTTGATGACAAACAAAGCCCCCACAAACGCCAGTCCTACGGCGGTTCCCTGCCAGATGGTCAGCCTTTCTTTCAGAAGAAAGAAGGAAAAGAGAATGACAAAGAACGGCGACATCTTATTGAGGATAGAGGCATCCGACAGCGGGATATGTCCCAAGGCATAGAAGTTACAGACAATGCCGACCGTTCCCGCAGTCGCCCGCAGGAGCAGGAACTTCAGATTGCCCTTTTGCCAGCGGAAACCGCTTTTATTCCTCAGCAAAACGATAGCAGCAAAAAAGACCGCCACCAGATTGCGGAAAAAACTCTTCTGAAAGGCAGGAATATCGCCGGACATTCTCACGCAAAGGTTCATGACGGCAAAGCAGAATGCCGACAGAATAATATAAAATATCGCCTTATATTGTCTGCTGATGGGTTTCATACCTGTCATGTTCCTTTCTAAGGGGCAGCCACTTGGGGGAACCCCTTTTCTGGCGAAAAAAGGGGGTTCCCCCAAACCCCCTCCCTAAATTCGCTGATTTTGACCTGTCCCAGTATTTCATGAACCTGCCGTTCAAATGCTGAGGGAGCCTACAGAGGTTTCGCACGTCAGGCACTTGAAAGACATCAACACAAAAGTTTTTCGCAAGCTTTTCAAAGGCTTGCGGGGTCCAGGGGCAGAGTCCCTGGCGGGGTCCAGGGGCAGAGCC
>CADCOZ010000361.1 GCA_902803125.1 uncultured Ruminococcus sp. | reverse complement strand
TGTCGGACGGATGCTGTCTTTCCTCGATTCTGCGTTTGTCGAAACGTCAGTGACGGGTGCTGTCGGTGGAAAAAATTTAGGCAAGCTGTTGGTTTCTGCTTTTAGTGTCGAAATTTGTTGACAACAGGGGCTTTGAGGATTACAATGAAATAGTGTTCGTATCATTATGGCTTTTACATCCTGTCTGACAGGATGTATATAGGATTAGGGAGAGTGAATTTATGCGATTAAAAGTGATAGCATTAGCGGCAGTTTTATCGGCAGTGGCATGGTTCGGGGGCTGTTCCGGCAGTCAGTCATCAAACACCTCTGCGGCTTCGGATACTTCGAAGGCTTCAGAGGCTTCTGTGTCGGCACCTTCTGACGAAAGCACCGTTTCGGAGGGAACCTCTGAGGAAAGTTCCGCAGAAGTGTCCGATGAAAGTTCTGCGGAAAGCACGGACGTTTCCGAACAGTCAACAGGTGAAGCGGTGGATACCGCTTGGTTTGACGATGCCCTGTTTATCGGCGACAGCGTGACGCTGAAATTGTCGTACTATGCCGATACCGGTGCGGTGGGAGAAGCGGATTTCCTGTGTGCGGGCAGTCTGGGATACAATAACTGTCTGTGGGACATTGACCGTGAAGATAACGTCCACCCGGTGTATGAGGGCGTGAAGTACACGATTTTTGACGGGGCCAAGATGATCAATCCCAAGAAAATGTTTGTCATGCTGGGCATGAACGATATCGGTCTGTATGGGGTGGACGGTGCCGCCGAAGCCATGCGGGAAGTGTTGGATAAGCTCAAGGAAAGCTGTCCCGATACGGTGATTTATATTGAATCGGTCACACCGATGCTCGAAAATATGCAGCTGACCGACCTGAACAATACCACGATTGCCCAGTTTAACGAAAAAGCCAAGGTAATTGCCGAAGAAAAGGGCTGTACATGGCTGGATGTGGCCTCTGCGATGGGGGATGAAAACGGCAATTTGGTATATGAATATTGCGGCGATCCCGATGCGATGGGTCTGCACTTCTCCGATACCGGATGCAGTGTTTGGGTGGATTACCTGAAGCATCATGTACAGTGAGGGAACAGCGATGAAAAAAGGTTTTGCTTTGCTGATGGCCGCTGTGCTGTCTTTGTCGCTGTGTGCCTGCGGAAAGCCCGCAGAAAAGGACGACACCTCCGTCACTTCCATGGGCGAGGAAGCCTCGGCCGCTGTGCCGATGGAGGAAACCTCATCCATCAAACAGGTGTCCCAATCGTCCTCGAAACAGTCGTCTGCGGTGTCGCAGACTTCCGATAAGAAAACATCTTCTGCGGCCGAAGAAAGCCGTCAGACGGCTTCCTCTCCTGCTTCTTCTGTCCCTGAAAGCAGTGTGACAGCGGAAAGCTCCGCTGAAGAACAAAGCAGTGCTGTTTCCGAAGAAGTATCGGAGGAACCTTCCGAAGAAGTGTCCGAGGAAGTATCCGAGGAACCGTCCGAGGAAGAATCTTCCGAAGAAGTGTCGGAAGAACCTTCAGAAGTGAGTGAAGAACCGTCCGAAGAAGATTCCGAACCGGAAGAAAGCAGTCGTCCGGCTCCCAAACCGCAGACTTCTGTCAGCGGTGAAACCGTGGGGGCGGATTGGTTCGATGATGCCGTATTTATAGGGGACAGCGTTACGCTGAAGCTGTCGTACTATGCGGATTACGGTTCCTTGGGGGATGCAGCATTTCTGTGTGCAGGCAGTTTAGGGTATAATAACGCCCAGTGGGGCTATGACCACCCCGATAATGTTCACCCGGTGTATAACGGTGTCAAGGTGACCGTTGAGGATGGCGTGGCGATGCTCCAGCCGAAGAAGATTTTTATTATGCTGGGCATGAATGACATTGGTCTGTATGGGGTGGACGGTGCCGCAGAAGGCATGAAAACCCTGACCGCCAAGATGGAACAGCGTTGTCCCGATGCGGTGATTTATGTGCAGTCCGTCACACCGATGCTGGAGAATATGCAGCTGACCGACCTGAACAACACCACCATCGCAGAGTTTGACGCAGAGATAGAATCCATCTGTCAGGAACGGGGCTATGTTTATCTGGATGTAGCTTCAGCCGTAGATGACGGTTACGGCAACCTGCTGTATGACTATTGCAGTGACCCCACCGCTATGGGTCTGCATTTTTCGGATGCGGGCTGTGAAGCGTGGGTAAATTATCTGAAAAGCCATGTGGCTTAATTTTTGGAAAAAAGAAAGGAAATCCGACCATGAAAAAGTTATTGATTGTATTGACAGCCGCCCTTTTGACAGTAAGTCTTTGTGCCTGCGGCGGGAATAACGGCGGCACAACAGCAAGTACAGCCTCTGAAACTTCCACCGCCTCTGTATCGGCTGATGTGGAGCTTGATTTGCAGGCGGCTTTGGCCAAGGTCAAGACCGACATCACCTTCCCCGGCGATACCATTGACTTTACCGCTAAGCGTATTAAGTCTACCCTCGGCATTGAGGAAGGACAGATGGACGATTTCTCCGGCCTGTTTTGCAGTGACGGCGTAACACAGGATCAGGTGATCTACATCAAGGCCAAAACCAACGATGATGTCACCTTCATTCAGGGTAAGCTGAAGGATCACCTTGATGCTATCTACAATGTTATCAAGAACTATACCCCCGAACAGGCCGACATGATTCAGAAGGCCACGGTGGATACCAACGGAATGTATGTGTCGCTTGTCATCTCCGACAAAGCGGACGATATCAAGAAGATTTACAGCGAAAGCGTAAAGTCCTGATCAGATGTTTCGGTAAATCCGTTCTGCATTTTTGCGAACGGATTTCATTCTGTTTATAGTGGGGTGGTTCTTTGGTCTTTTCGAGCTTTATCTTTTTATTCGGCTTTTTGCCGGTGGTGCTGGCACTGTATTATATTACCCCAAGACGCTTTCGGAATCTGACGCTTTTTGTCGTGGATTTGGTGTTCTATTCCTGGGGCGAACCCATGTTGGTTCTGCTGATGATGGTGTCGGTGCTGATTAACTATATTGCCGGTATCCTGCTGGGTGCCAGACGACAGAAAAAGGGCTTGTCCCGATTGATTTTGGTGATTGCCATTATTCTGAACCTCGGTTTGCTGGGCTTCTTTAAGTATGTCGGCTTTTTGGGGGAAACGCTTCAGTTTGTTCTGCCGTTTTTGAATATCCCGATTTTAGAGGTATCTCTGCCCATCGGCATCTCGTTCTATACCTTCCAAACAATGTCCTATACCATTGATGTCTACCGCAACGCCGTGAAGGTGCAGAAGAACTTTATCGACTTTGGCACGTATGTATCGCTGTTCCCGCAGCTGATTGCGGGACCGATTGTCCGTTATCAGGACGTGGCAGAACAATTGGTACACCGTCGGGAAAATCTTCAGCAGTTTACGAACGGTGTCAAGCTGTTCCTGATTGGCTTGGCGAAAAAAGTCCTGTTAGCCAATCAGATGGGCGTTTTGTGGGACAGTGTCCGCAAAAGCGGGGAAGCCGCCGGAGCCTTGGGGGCATGGGTTGGGATTATTGCCTATACCTTCCAGATTTATTTTGATTTCAGCGGTTATTCCGATATGGCCATCGGTCTGGGCAGAATGTTCGGTTTTGAGTTCATGAAGAACTTTGACTACCCGTATATCTCCAAAAGCATTACGGAATTCTGGCGGCGGTGGCACATTTCCTTGGGAACATGGTTCCGTGAATACGTCTATATCCCGCTGGGCGGCAACCGCAAAGGCTTGGGACGGCAGATTATCAATATGAGCGTGGTCTGGTTTCTGACGGGTCTGTGGCACGGTGCCAGCTGGAACTTTATCTTGTGGGGCGTATATTTCGGCATTTTGCTGATTATCGAAAAAACCTTTATGCTCAAGGTGCTGCAAAAAATACCCGCTGTTTTCGGTCATCTCTATGCCCTGATATTTATTGTGTTGGGCTGGGTGCTGTTCTACTTTGAGGACATGGGCGAAATGTGGCTGTTCCTGTGCCGTTTGTTTGGTGCGGACGGCTGGATGATCAGCGGCGATTTACTGCCGACCGTTATTTCCTATCTGCCGCTGTTGGCGGCGGCTCTGCTGGTGTCTACACCGCTGTTCACGTTTATTTATCATAAAATCAAGTGGCAGCCCTTGCAGTTGGTCATTGATAATGTTGGCTGTGTGCTTTCTCTGTTACTTTGCACGGCTTCTTTGGCCAGCAGCAGCTATAACCCGTTTTTGTACTTTAAGTTTTGACAGAAGGGAGCAGTTGACAAGTGAAAAAAGTATTATCTTATCTGCCCGCCATTCTGTTCATCGGCTTTATCTTTGTGATGATGGTCTTGTGGCTGGTACTGCCGAAAGAATCCTACTCGCCGCAGGAAAAGCGTGTTTTGGCAGATTTTCCGGAACTGACCACCGAAACACTTCTGAACGGTGATTTTCAGAAGGAACTGGATACCTACCTTTCCGACCATATGCCGGCTCGTAATTTCTTTGTCGGCCTGAATGCGGATTATGACCTGCTTTCCGGCCGCAACGGTGCCAAAGGGATCTATTTGGGGCAGGACGGCTATCTGTTCCCGAAACCCGAAAGGAATGACGAGAATCTGGAGAAAAACGCCGGCTTTATCAAGGAGTTTGCCGAAGATTTGGACATTCCCGTTTATATGACCGTGATTCCCTCATCCGGTTCCATCAACAGCGAAAAACTCCCGTGGAACCATGAAGAATATACAGATCGCTTTCTGATTGATTTGTTCTATTATTGGCTGGGGGAAAAGGTCACCACGGTGGATGTATTCCAAACCTTTGCAGAAATCACCGCCGGCCGTCAGATTTATCATGAAAGTGATGGTCGTTATGCGGCTTTCACCGATAACGCTCCCCAGCTGTACTATAAGACGGATCACCATTGGACATCCCGCGGGGCTTATGAGTGCTACCGTATTTTAGGAAAGACTTTGGGCTATGAACCGCTAAGCGAGCAGGATTTCAGCATAGAAACGATTGCGGATTTTTACGGCACCTCCTATGCCAAAGCCGCTCTGTGGTTTCTGTCGCCCGATACCATTGAATTGTGGAGCAACAAAAGCCAGTCGGACAACGCCGTCAAAGTCGAGATCAAAGACGGCAAAGAGAGCAAGAGCGGCGACAGTTATTTCTTCCGGGAGCAGTTGGACAACGACGACAAATACCCGGTATTCTTAGACGGCAACCACAGTCTTGTGCGTGTAACGAACGATGATGTCCCCGAAGGCACGCTGGTGGTTGTCAAAGATTCCTATGCTCATACGATTGTACCGTTTTTATCCCAGCACTATCACACAATTATCATGGCAGACCTGCGTTATTACAAGAAAGAAATATCCGCTCTGGCCAAAGACGAGCAAGCCGATGCCGTCTTATTCCTCTATTCCCTCGACGACCTGACCGCCGACACCAACCTTTCCTACCTCTTCTGAATGTTGGGGCTTTGCCCCAAACCCCACCAAGGGCTTTGCCCCTGGACCCCACCAGGGACTCTGCCCCTGGACCCCGCAAGCCTTTGAAAAGGCTTGAGCGAAACTTTTGTGTTGTTGTCTTTCAAGCTCCTGCCGTGCGAAACCTCT
>CADCOZ010000360.1 GCA_902803125.1 uncultured Ruminococcus sp. | reverse complement strand
GGTCGCTTCTGCCTGCGGCAGAGGTCTCCACTGGAGACCCGCTCTCCCCTTTTTTCGCCAGAAAAGGGGTTCCCCCAACGGGGTGCAGGGGCAGAGTCCCTGCCGGGGTTTGGGGCAGAGCCCCAACAGCCCCAACAGAGCGGTTGACAAACGGAGGATAAGAAACTATAATAAAACCAAAAGAATGGAAAAGGAAGGGGGGACGGCCTGTGACGGTTTCACTCTGTATGATTGCTTATAATGAAGAGAAAACACTGGAGCGGCTGTTGGGGCAAGTGGTGTCGCAGACCTTTCCGAAGGAACAAACGGAGCTGGTGCTGGTGGACAGTGCTTCAACAGATGGGACGAAAACGATTTTAGAGAACTTTGCCGGGGAGCATCAGACAGAATACCTGTCTGTGCAGGTACTGGAGAATCCGAAAAAAAGTCAGGCGGCCGGCTGGAATACCGCTGTTAAAGCGGCTGTCGGAGATGTGATGATTCGTCTGGATGCCCACGCCGAAATTCCGGAGGACTTTTTGGAACAGAACATGAAGCTGATAGAGAGCGGCGAAGATGTCTGCGGCGGGGCAAGACCGAATAAAACAGAAGTTTCCACGCCCAAAACAGAAATGCTGCTGTTGGCGGAAAGCTCGATGTTCGGCAGTTCACCGGCGGGGTATCGGCGGAAAAGCGGCGAAAAAAAATATGTCAGTTCCGTGTTTCACGGGGCGTATCGGCGGGAAGTCTTTGCCAAGGTCGGCGGCTTTAACGAGGATTTGGGACGCACAGAGGACAACGAACTGCACTACCGTATCCGAAAGGCGGGTTACCGCATTTGTCAGGGCAGTGACATCATTTCGTATCAGTATTGCCGGAGTACGCTTTCCGAACTGCTGAAACAAAAATACGGCAACGGTCAATGGATCGGCTTGACCATGGGGGTGTGCTATCAGTGCATTTCTTCCATGCACTTTATCCCGTTCTTTTTTGTGCTGATACTGCTGTGTTCGCTGGTGCTGTTGGTCAGTTCCTTTATCACGGGTCACCTGTGGATGGCACTGCCGTTTGCGGTGGTGTTCGGCACGTATTTGCTGACAGCCATTATGATGACGGCGGCGGCGATGGCATCAGCACCGAAGAAACACCCGATACAGCTGTGTTTGCCGGCGGTATTTTTTCTCCTGCACTGTGCTTATGGCATCGGTACGATGGTCGGACTGGTACAGATACCGTTTTGGAAACACAGCCTGAAAAAGAAAGCAAAGGAAACCGGCGTTTCCGCCAAGGATGAGATAGAAAATGTGCGGCAGGCTGTGATACGGCACACCGCCGCACCGACAGGGGAGGACGCAACATGAATACGGAAATACATATCAGCGGCAGAAAACAGAGCTTTTTCCGCAGTGTGGCAGACAGTCTTATGCAGATTCCGAGAGAACATAAGGGCTTTGGCAAGCAAATTTTTATGCTGGCCAAAGATGACCTGATTAAAACCTATAAGGGTGCAGTAATCGGCCCTTTTTGGGCGGTCATGAAGCCGCTGTTTCAATTGTTTGTGTACTGGTTCGCTTTTACCATCGGCATGAACGGCGGTCCGAGAGGGCCTGTGTATGACACGATTCCGTTCTTTGTTTTTGCGATGGTAGGCTTTTTGCCGTGGTGCTTTATGAGTGACTGCGTGTCGAGAGGTTCCAAGTGTATCAGGGATAACCGCCAGTTTGTCAATAAGATTTCGTTTCCGGTATCCGCTATCACGACCTATACCACGCTGTCCAAATTCTACATTCATATCCTGCTGTTTACGATTGCTTATATTTACCTGATTTGTGCCGGCTTCATGCCGAACCTCTATAACATTCAGATTATCGGCTATGCCGGTATCATGTTTATTTTCTTCTGGGCGTTAACATGGTCTTTGGCTCCGATGAGTGCCTTCAGCAAGGACTTCGAGAGCTTTATTGCCACCATTATGTCCGGTTTGTTCTGGATTTCGGGCGTGTGCTTCGACTCCTATCATATCAAGAATGAGTTCATTCAGAAGGTAATGCTTGTTAACCCCATGACCTATTTCTGCAACGGCTACCGCAAAGCCCTGATTTACAACCAGTGGTTCTATGAAGGCTACTACCGTCCCGATTTGGAAAACCTGATCTTTTTGGTGGAGTTTATCTTGGTGTTGGTGCTGGGCGTGATCAACTATAACCGTCTGAGAAAAAGCCTGCCCGATGTGCTGTAAGAGGATATCACCATGAAAGAAACGCTGTTCCAAAAATTACAGCGGGTAAAGCCGGGGGATATCGGACATATTTTCCTGTTTCTGCTGGCGTGTCCCGTATCGCTGGTATACCGTCTTTTTCGGCGGGATTTATGGCTGATTTGTGACAACAAGAACGAAGCCCGTGACAACGGTTACTGGTTCTTTCGCTATCTGCGGGAACAGCATCCCGAACAGGATACGGTGTATGCCATCAGTCGGCGTTCCCCCGACTATCAGAAGGTCAAAGCCTTGGGAAAAACGGTTTCCTACGGTTCCCTGCGGCACTGGATTTTGTACTTGTCCGCACGGGTGAACATCAGCTCGCAAAAGGGCGGTAAGCCCAATGCGGCGGTCTGCTATGCGTTAGAGGTCAAAGGACTTCTCAAAAACACCCGTGTCTTTTTACAGCACGGGGTCATTAAAGATGACATGGACTGGCTGCATTACGAGAACACCAAAATGAAGCGGTTCGTGACTTCTACCGAACGGGAATACCGCTTTTTATGCGAAAAATTCGGCTATCCCGAAGGAGCCATCATCAAAACGGGACTGTGCCGCTTTGACCATCTGCACCAATTCACGGTCAAGCCTCGTCAGCTGTTGCTAATGCCGACTTGGCGCAGCTGGATTGCCACGCCGACCTCGGCTTCCAAAGCGATTGAAGATACAGCGGATTTTCGGCAGACGACCTATTTTCGGGCGTGGAGTGCCTTTTTGAACAGTCCCCGCCTGCATCAGCTGTTGGAAACAAACGACCTGACATTGGTATTCTATCCGCATCGGGATATGCAAAAGTTCCTGTCGGATTTTACGGCGGGCTGTGACCGTATCCGCAAAGCCGCATGGCCGCAGGACGATGTGCAGACCCTTCTGAAAGAATCGGCGTATCTGATAACGGACTTTTCCAGTATCGCTATGGACTTTGCCTATATGAAAAAGCGTCTGCTGTACTACCAGTTTGACGTGTCGGATTTTCGCAAAGGACAGTATGCCGAAGGCTATTTCAGCTATGAACAGGACGGCTTCGGCCGTGTCTGCTATACCTTAGAAGAGGTTTTGGACGAGCTGACCGCCGCTGTGGCCGAACAGTTCGTTAATCCTGCCGCCTATGTTCGGCGGTCAGAAGCCTTTTTCGATTTATACGACACCCATAACTGTGAACGAACCTATCAAGCCGTGAAGGAGCTGGTGGAGTGATGGCCAAAAAACAACCAAAAGAACCGGCACCGATTGACTTTGTCATCGCATGGGTAGACGGCAACGATCCGGCTTGGCAGGCACAAAAGGCACAATACAGTCCCTCTGCCATGGCAGACAGTGCCACAGCGGTACGGTTCCGTGACTGGGACAACCTGCGGTACTGGTTTCGGGGTGTGGAGCAGTTCGCCCCGTGGGTTAACCGCATCCACTTCATCACGTGGGGACATTTACCGCCGTGGCTGGATACGACCCACCCGCAACTGCACATCGTGCGGCATGAGGATTATATTCCGGTACCATACCGCCCGACCTTCAATTCCCATACCATTGAATTGAATCTGCACCGCATCGAAGGCCTGTCGGAACAGTTTGTTTACTTTAACGACGATATGTTTCTGACCAAAGCGGTACAGCCGACCGACTTTTTCAAAAACGGCTGGCCGTGTGATACGTTCGGATTGAACTGTATCTATTTCGGGCATGACAGTGCCGGTCATTTCAACGGCTCCAATATGGAGATCATCAACACGGCTTTCAAAGGACAGAAGCGAGCCATTATGAAGCGGGATTTCCGCAAGTGGTTTGATTTGAAAAACGGTCACCGCAAGTGTCTGAAAACCTTTTTGCTGATACCGTGGGAATGGTTTCCGGGGTTTCATTATGACCACCTGCCTTCCTCGTTCCTGAAAAGCACCTTTACAGAGGTCTGGGAACAGTATGGCGAAGTGCTGGACGCTACCTGTCGGGCAAAATTCCGCACGGAATCGAACGTGAACCAGTGGCTGTTCAAGTACTGGCAGTTTTGTCGGGGACACTACTGTGTGCGGAAGGATACCTTTGGAGAAGTTTTTCACATCGAAGAAAAGAACATAGGGGAGCTTTGCACGGCGATTGAACGGCAGCAATACCATATGCTTTGTGTGAACGATACGCCGAGAACCCCCGATTTTGAAGCGACAAAACAGCGGGTGAATGCCTGCTTTGAGCGAATACTCCCCGCTCAATCCACCTTCGAAAAGTGATTAGTGGGCAGTGGGCAGTTTATCAGTAAACCTAAAGGCGAGTTCATCGGGAACCGGAAGAAAATAATAAAGAATAACGAATAAATAATAATGTTGATGGAAATCAAGTCAGCGAATTTTGGGAGGGGGCGGTAATAGTGAATAATGAATAACGAATAATGAATAATGAATAATGTTTAGAATATACGACAGAGTAAGTCAAAGTCAGCGAATTTAGGGAGGGGGCTTGGGGCAGAGCCCCAACATTCGAAAGGAAGGTTGTAAAATGGGTCGTTTTATTTGGCTGATAGGGGAGAATCTGAGTAAATCCGCTACCAATAACGCTTACTATTTTTGGCGGGTGGCGGTGGACAAAAAGGACGATATTGATAAATATTTGGTGCTGGAAAAAAATGACAAGAATATGGCGGTGTATCAGAGTCTGCCCGAACGCTGTCGGTCGTTTATCGTCTGGCGAAACAGCGTGGAACATCTCAAGCTGTATGTGGCGGCAGATATGTTTTTGGTCGCTCAAAGCTATCGGGACGTGCGGCCGGAAAAAGTGATGGGCCGCAAGCTGGAACTTTCTACCGAAAAGCCTGTCATCTATTTACAGCACGGCACCTTGTCGATGAAGGTGCTTGG
>CADCOZ010000359.1 GCA_902803125.1 uncultured Ruminococcus sp. | reverse complement strand
TAGGGAGCACAGATGTTCTTGCCGGAGCTTCTGAGTTCGAGGAGATAGTCAATCTTTTCGCCGGAAACGCCGTCCTCATCGAGGATGTAGCCGTCAGGACCGGAAATGGTGATAACCTTTGCACCCAGCTCGGTGAGCTTCTTGCAGGTACCCCAAGCCACGTTGCCGAAGCCGGATACAACAGCAGTCTTGCCCTCAAGGGTTTCGCCGCAGTATTTCAGCATTTCTCTTGCATAGAAAACGATACCGTAGCCGGTAGCTTCTGCACGGCCAAGCAGACCGCCGTAGCCAACGCCCTTACCGGTCAGGGTGCCGTCATAAGCATCTCTGATTCTCTTATACTGACCCATCATATAGCCGATCTCACGGCCGCCGACACCAAGGTCACCGGCAGGAACGTCTGTGTTGGGGCCAATGTGTCTGTAAAGCTCTGTAACAAAGGACTGGCAGAACCGCATGATTTCCATATCGGATTTGCCGTTCGGGTCAAAGTCAGCGCCGCCCTTGCCGCCGCCGATCGGAAGACCTGTCAGAGAGTTCTTGAAGATCTGCTCAAAGCCGAGGAACTTGATAACGCTGATGTTGACGTTCGGAGCAAAACGCAGGCCGCCCTTATACGGACCAAGCGCACTGTTGAACTGTACACGGAAACCGCGGTTTACCTGTACCTGACCGTTATCGTCTACCCACGGAACTCTGAAGATGATCTGTCTTTCGGGTTCGGTGATTCTCTCGATGATGGCGTTCTTCTGATACTGCGGGTTGGCCTCGAAAACAGGCTCCAAAGAGGTCAGAACCTCGGTAGCTGTCTGGAGGAACTCAGGCTGATTGGGGTTTTTGGCTGCCAGCTTTTCCAGCTGTTCGCTAACATAAGACATGATTTGCCACTCCTTAAAAAATATAGATTAGAAAACGGGTATCACCCGTTACAGTGCTCGGACGGATTTCTTCCGGCCGAAAATACAAGTTTTTCAACTGCGAATACATTTTAGCACATCATTTGGCAATTATCAAGGGCTTTTTGAATTTTTTTGCAGGATTTAGAAGCGGAAAATGCAAAAACAGAAGAATGGCGGCTGTTGAATCATGATAATATCTCATTCAACAGGGCGAAAAAGGGGTGTTTTTCTTGTATATTTTAGGTAAATAGAGAGGAGGGAAAGAGAAGATTCTATGCAAGATTCTGAAAATGACTTGCGGCAGCTAATATTTTGTATAAAAAGCAGAAAAATTTAGACGAATAGAGAAAAATAATAGTTCAAATGTCAAAAAAATAAAATCAAGTGACTATCGACTTGCTAAAAATGGCGGTAAGTTGTATAATAAAAGTTGTTTTTAGGAGGTGTTTGGATTTCTGTCGGCCGGAAGCCGCAGGGCGGCTGTTCGAATGGAACGGCACCGATAAAAACAGGGTTGTCCATATCATTTGTTAATTGTTAAAAGTGAGAGAGGAGCAATTTCACGATGGAAAAAATGGAACTTTTGTATGAAGGAAAAGCTAAGAAAGTCTATGCGATGTCAGAACCGGGTTATTGTATGGTAGAGTATAAGGATGATGCTACCGCCTTTAACGGTCTGAAAAAGGGTACGATTACCGGCAAAGGTGTTGTGAACAACAGAATGTCCAACTTTATGTTCAAGCTGTTGGAAAGCAAGGGCATCAAGACCCATTTTGTGGAAGAAGTCAGCGACAGAGAAACAATCGTGAAGAAGGTAAAGATTGTTCCGTTGGAGGTTATTATCCGCAATAAAGCGGCGGGTTCCATGGCCAAGCGTTTGGGTCTGGAAGAAGGCACCGAACTGAAATGCACCGTACTGGAATTCTCTTATAAAGACGATGCGCTGGGCGATCCGCTGATCAATGCTTTCCATGCGGTGGCTATTGGCGCCGCTACCAAAGAGGACATTGAAACTATCAGCCGTATGGCGTTGGAAATCAACAAATATATGGTAGAATTCTTTGAGAGTGTCGGCGTGGAACTGATTGACTTTAAGCTGGAGTTCGGCAAGACCGAGGACGGCGAAATCGTATTGGCCGATGAAATCTCTCCGGACACCTGCCGTTTCTGGGACATCAAGACCCATGAGAAGCTGGATAAAGACCGTTTCAGACGTGACCTTGGCAACGTGGAAGAAGCCTATGCCGAAATGATGAGAAGAATCGGACTGGGCGAGTAATAACGGGTAGTGTTTAGTGCTTAGTGAAGCTGACCGCCGTCTGTTTTTTGATAGGCGGGTTTCCGCTTTGAAAAAACCTCGGCGGCAGGCTTTCACCCCCGTGATGGTTGCTTTTTTGACCGCTGAAAAAACTGTGTGATGCCGATGAATCGGAAAGTGGATGTGTCTGCGGGGATATTTCCTATTATGTGCCAAGACTGTAGGATGGTGAAACATTTGGGTATTGATGGAGAAAACTGGAGGAGCGAAGAACTGCATGAGGAATGCGGTGTCTTTGGCATCTATGGAGATGACGTTGTCGCTCCGGCTTATGCTTGTTATAACGGGCTTCTGGCGTTACAGCACAGAGGTCAGGAAAGCTGCGGCATTTCTGTGAATGACAGGGGTGTCATCTTTGGACATAAAAACATGGGGCTTGTCAGCGAAGTGTTTAATCATGAGGTACTCGGCGAACTGAAGGGTCAGATGGCAATTGCCCATGTCAGATACTCAACAGCAGGCGGCAGTGTGCGTGAAAACTCACAGCCGCTTGTTATGCGTTATTTAAAGGGTTCGCTGTCGATTGCCCACAACGGCAATCTGACCAACGCCTTTGAAATCAGAAGAGAATTGGAGCATCGGGGGGCGATTTTCCAAACCACTATCGACTCGGAAGCAATTGCTTATCTGATAGCCCGTGAACGAATTCGTGCTTCTTCGGTGGAAGAGGCTGTCGGCAAGGCGATGCAGCAGATTGAAGGGGCGTATTCCCTGTTGGTGATGAGTCCGGAAAAATTGATTGCGGCAAGAGATCCTCACGGATTCCGTCCGCTGTGTATGGGCAGGCTGGGCAATTCCGTGGTGTTTGCCTCGGAAAGCTGTGCTTTGGCGGCCTGCGGAGCGGAGTTCGTCAGAGATGTGGAACCCGGCGAAATTGTGGTGGTTGGCAAATATGGCATTCGCTCTATTTATCCCGCCGAGAAGAAAAAATGTCAAAAATCACTTTGTGTGTTTGAATATATCTATTTTGCCCGCACCGACTCGGTGATTGACGGCATCAGCGTGTATGAATCCCGCAAGGAAGCCGGCCGTATTTTGGCAAGAGAGTTTCCGGTGGAGGCCGATGTGGTCATCGGGGTGCCGGAATCGGGCATTGATGCCGCTATCGGCTACAGTGAGGCTTCGGGCATTCCCTATGAAAAGGGCATTGTTAAGAACGGCTACATTGGCCGCACCTTTATCAAGCCCACCCAGCAGGAACGAGCCAACAGCGTGAAGCTGAAGCTGAATCCGCTTCGTTCCGTACTGGAGGGCAAACGGGTGGTAGTGATTGACGACTCGATTGTTCGGGGAACCACCTGCGACCGTATTGTCAGGATGCTGAGAAACGCCGGTGCGAAAGAAGTACATCTGCGGATCAGTTCGCCGCCGTTTATCTGGCCGTGTTTCTA
>CADCOZ010000358.1 GCA_902803125.1 uncultured Ruminococcus sp. | reverse complement strand
TGGCGTGTGTGGAAGAAATGGGCAGGAAAGGGCGGTTTTCGATTTGAGAAAAACAGGAAAGCCTTATTCCTCAGACTCCTCAGCTTCTTCAGGCTTTTTGTGGGTGGGCTTTTTGACGGTTTTAACAGGCATGGACTTGATGAATTCCGCATATTGGCTACAGATTTCTGCGGAAGGGCCTACGCCCATGACCTTGCCTTTTTCGAGCCAAACCGCTTTTTTGCAAAGTTTTTTGACTTGGCCGGCATTGTGCGATACAAATAACAGAGTGGTGCCGCCGCTCAGCATTTGTGTGATACGCTTCTCGCACTTCGCACGGAAACGGGCATCGCCTACCGACAATACCTCGTCTGCAATCACAATGTCGGCATCCACACAGGTGGCAATCGCAAATCCCAAACGGGACACCATGCCGGAGGAATAATTCTTCAGCGGCACATCAATGAACCGCTCCACCTCTGCAAAGTCGACGATTTCGTCAAAACGGGACTTGATGTATTTCCTTGTGTGGCCGTGCATCGTGCCAACCAGAAAGATGTTTTCCCGTGCCGATAAAGCACGGTCAAAGCCGCCGTTGATCTCGATTAACGGGGCAATATTTCCCTTGACCCGCACCGTTCCTCTGGCGGGTCGGATAATGCCCGCAATGGTTTTGAGCATGGTTGATTTGCCCGAACCGTTGCGGCCAATCAGGGCTAACGATTCGCCCCGCCTGACTTGAAAGGTTACGTTCCTCAATGCCCAAAATTCTTCATAATGGACTTTGCCTTTAATCAGGTTGATGAAGTATTCCTTCACCCCTGCTTCACGGTTTGTACTCAGATTGAACAGTACCGAAACATCGTCGGCATCCACCACAATATCGTTCCGACGCTCCGAAGGCATCACGATGGTGGAAGGCGTTCTGCTGACAGCAGCCGATTTCCGGCTGACACTGCTTCTTTCTGACGATGAATATATTATCGTGCTATCCTGCTTTTCTGACATATAAACACCCCTTTGCGGTATTCCCTAATTATCTGTTCTTTACCCTATGTTCTTGTGCGGTACGGCTGGACAGGCCAAATGATGCCGCTGTCATCAGACATAGAGGAAGAAGCGATCTTCCTTTTCCTTAAAAGTAACGGCTCCCAGTGCCAGCATCAGTATGGTATAGCAGGTGCCGACAATCAGCATTTTTTCGGACGGCAGACGGCCGTTCATCGCTAATTCACGGAAGATATTGATATACGCATACACCGGATTCAAATCCCATAAAAAGCGGAACTGTTCCGGTACGATTTCAATCGGGTAGAATATCGGTGTGATATACAGCCAGACACGCCGCAGTACATGATACAGATAACTCAGGTCGCGCAAAAATGTACCGTAGGCACACAACAGCATTCCTAAGCCCAGCGTGAAGAAATAGGCCAGTATCAGCGGCAAAGGGATGAGCAGCATATATACTGTCATCGGTACCCCTATGACCATACAGACCAATATGTAGGGCAGAATTGAAAAAATCATTGTAATGAAATGCTGCGTGACGGACGAAATACAAAAGAAATAGTTGGGGATCTTCATTTTGCGGATGAGGGAAGCATTGTTGGTAATACTGCCCATCGCTGCAGTGGATCCTTCAAAAACGAACCCGAACAGCATATTGCCGCTGAACCAGTAGGCAGGATAGTAAGGAAGATCCCGCTTGAAAAGGGTCGAAAAGACAATGGTGATGACAATCATCATCAGCAGAGGACTGAGCATGGACCAGGCCACGCCCAACACGGATTTGTAGTATTTTTTCTTGAAATCCCGTTTGATGACTTCCTTCAGAAAAGGAAAGTAGTTCATAAATTCATATATGGCCTTTTTCATCGAATCGCTCCTTAAGGTCTTGATATTCGTTGTAACAGCATAGAATAACCCTATCTATTATAACACTGACAGGGGCTGTTGTCCAATAGTTTTTTTGACATTTCCCGTGTCACTTTATGGGTATTTCAAACGAAAATGAAGGCTTTCGCCCGTTCTCTGTTATTTTAGCGAAATATACAGGGGCGGCTATGCACCGGCAAGCCGCCGAGGGAGCATGATGGCATCGGTGAATAGAAGCGGAGAATTTTCTGTAAGCAAGCATCTTGCAAAATGCAGATTTGTGTGTTATAATAGCCATACAGAAACATAACAAATGATGCGGGCGTGGTGAAATTGGCAGACACGACAGTTTTAGGTGCTGTTGCTTTGGCGTGCAGGTTCAAGTCCTGTCGCCCGCAGAAGCGAAAATCCTGTCACGAAAGTGGCAGGATTTTCGCTTCTGTATTATTCATTTTTAAGTTTTAAGTCTTCAGTCTTAAGTAAAACGTGACAGGATTTTCTAAATGAATACTGAAAACTGAAGATTGAAAAATGAATAATAGTGGTTAGCTTGGCCGACCAGCCGTCAAAACTGAATAAAAATGCACCGGTTCGAGTTCAACATTCTATTATAAAATACATCTTTTTCAGTACCTTTAGAAAGTGCGTGACCGCACAGAATGTTTGCGTCTGACTTTTGTCGGACGCATTTTTT
>CADCOZ010000357.1 GCA_902803125.1 uncultured Ruminococcus sp. | reverse complement strand
TGTCGGGCAGCATTTTGACGGAAAAAGGGGAGTGTTATTCACAATGATGCGGAATCAATGGTTCTATTTTTTGCCGAAGCACACAAAGGACGTTCCTTTTTCCGACAAAAAAAACCCGCAGTGACCGCCTTTTTTTTCAGGCGAAACAAGACAAAAATCGTTGACTTTTTGGTGAGGTATAGTATAATTTAGTTACATAATAATCCAAATGAGTACCGCTTTCATCAAAGCCGTCGGGTCGCATCGGTAAAAGCGATAAACCTTTGGATAAATTGGATAATAAAGGAGAGATGCATCATGAGCAGAAGGTTGAAAATGGTTTTGCCCCTGATACTGAGTCTTGTCATTATAGCGATTGGTTGTCCGATTGTGTCGGCCAACGCCGTAGCATTGGAAGAATCCGGCATGATGAATTTAGATGTTGTTTTTGTGATAGATGCCAGCGGTTCTATGCATACGGCTGACCCGCAAAAAGTGACGGTAGATGCCTTTAATCTGTTTACCGATTTCTGTGACAGTACCTGTAGTGTAGGCTATGTTGTCTATACCGAAAAAATTAAGGAGTTCCAGCCGGTGACTCCGTTAGACAGTGAAGAAAATATTCAAAAGATCAAAGAACAACTCAATAAAATTCAGTATGATACCAACGGGGATACCGATATTTCTTTGGGTGTATCCAAGGCCATGGAACTGTTGGAACAAGTTTCTTCACCGAATGACGGCAGAGAACAGGCTATTATTCTGCTGAGTGACGGCAACACCCACTTGATTGCCGGTGCTCCACGCACCGAAAAAGAATCCAAGGCAGAGATGCAGGAGAACTTGACGAAACTGAAAGCTGAAAACATTCCGGTTTTTGCCATCGGTCTGAACTATGACGGCACGATGGGAACGGAAGAATTGAAAGGGATTGCAGACGGTTCCGGCTGGCCTGCTCACGCACAGACGGATATCCGCAAGTTTTTCGAAATCAATAATGCCGACCAAACCACCGGTATTATGCGGAGTATCGTGAACAACTATATTCCGGTTGAACCACAGCCATTCAGTGCGGATTTGGACTTTCATGTCAGCAACAAGAGTATCTATGCTATCTATATCATGATTGATACCAAGGTGCCGCAGAAGGAACTGGATCCCCGCCTGACCTCACCGGGCGGTACCTATGTTTCTCTGGACAGCCCGAATATTAAGATGACCTCCACCAAGAGTTATACCATGATTAAGATTTTCTCGCCGGAAGTCGGCAAGTGGAACCTTAAACTGAGCAAAGTGACGAATGAAAACTGTCAAATCAGCTTGGCCACGGTCTATACAATGTATGTCAAGCAGGAAGTGACGCGGCCTTCTCTGACCGGTGAGAAAGCCACCATTACCGCCTCTTTGAACAACGGCGATGAGCCGGTTAGCGATATGGATCTGCTGGATACCCTTCAGATGAAAGCAACAGTCAGCGGTGCCATTGAACCCAAAGAGATTCTGCTGAAAAACAATGGAAAGGGAGTCTTTACCGGTGAGTTCATTACTTCGAACGCCGGCGAGTATTCCGTTGTAACGAAGGCAACTTCTTCCGATAAAAAATTGGACAAAACCTCTGAGGAATATGTTTTTTCTGTGGTGGATCCCAATGCCAAGTTGTCTTTGCATCAGGCACTTTCTTCCAATAAAATCACACTGGATCAGCCGGTGACCGTGACGGTTACAACGAAAAATGTCGATACGGGTAAACCGATTATCGTGCAGGATACTGTCTTTACGACCACCGTCAAGGGGGACAACGGCTTTGCGGAAAGTCTGCCGCTGAAGCAGGTCAGTGATACGGAATATGCCGCTGAAATCAATTTCAGCGAAAAAGGCCGCTATACGTTTACCACGACAGCAGTTGAAAACGGCACCGATAAGAAAACCGTCAGCAACGACAGTCTGCTCGATGTAACCCGCACCTCTTTTCAGCTGATGACAACAGAACCGATAGAAGTAAAAGTAGTATCACCGCCGGTTTCGTCCTCAGCCGATGTGATACTGTCGGACAAGATGGTGTTTGATGCAGAAGATACCTTCCTGATCAAGTATGAACCCGCAGAATGTGACTATTATACCATTACCGAAACGCTCAGCGGTGACGAAAAGAAGCTGACCGTTCAGGGTGTGAACAGCGGTTATGGTGAAACTAAAGTGATTTTGACCAACCAATACGGCGAATCACAAACGATTCTGTTGAAAGTTACGGTGGATAACGGCCTGCTTCCGTTCTTTATTATCGGCGGTATTGTGCTTGGTGTGGCTGTGATTATCTTTATCCTGTATATGCTTCTGCGGGCCAAGCTGAGCGGCAACGTGAAGGTGCATATAAGTATGCCATCGGCCTTGATCCATCTTCAGCCGCCGGATACCGGCAGCATGAGATTGCCCCACGGTCATAAAACCAATCTGAAGGCGGTGTATGACTTTAACCGCTCACTCATGGGCGTTAATGCTCATTTGAATGCCCTCAGTCAAGCCGGTATCCTGAAGGAAGTCAGCAGAATTACCATTACCGCCTGTTCCGGCCGATCTCTGAAAATGAAGTACAACGGCAAACAGCAAATCAATTCCTTCCGCACGGAGATTCCCGCACCCAAAGGCGGTAATATCAGAATCGAAATCACGAAGCTCAGGTAACCTGAGGGTACCCCATTGATTAACCCGACAAGAAGAACCATCGGCTGAACCATCAGCTTTGAGGGGTATCGGGGGGCTTTCACTGGAAAGTCCCCCCGACTTGAACCAATTGGCCGCACCCAATTTGTTTCATACGAAAACATTATTCATTATTCGTTATTCTTTATTCTTTATTCTTTATTTCTGGAGGAGTATGATATGATTTTATCTGAGAATGAAAGAACAAAACTGCA
>CADCOZ010000356.1 GCA_902803125.1 uncultured Ruminococcus sp. | reverse complement strand
TACCCCGATTTTTCGGTCTTTGTACAGCCCGATTCGGATTATTCGGATTGATACATCCTTGACAAATCGGTTCTATAAGGATATAATGGAAGTTATCAATTGCCCACTATAGCAATAGGCAATTGATAGCATCTATCCGGCAGCAGCAGACTGCCCATAGAAAAAGGAGGAAAAAACGATGGAAAGAAAAAAAAGAAGCGAACAGCTGCGTTATTTGGTACTGACCGCTGTTCTGAGTGCGATGGTGTATGTGCTGACGGCCTTTATACACATTCCAACGCATCAAGGGTATATCCATGTAGGTGACGGCATTATCTATTTAGCCGCCGCCCTTCTGCCGTGGCCTTATGCCATGCTGACCGGTGCCATTGGTGCAGGCTTGTCCGATTACCTTTCGGGCTATCCCCTTTGGGTACTGCCTACCGTCATTATCAAAGCCTTAACGGTATTAGCTTTTTCACGCTCTAAACCTTCTATTATTCACAAACGGAACCTGATTGGCTTAGTACCGGCGGCTCTTATCGGTATTGGCGGTTATTATGTAGCCGGTGCCATTCTGTATGGCAGCTGGGCGGCTGCTTTGGTGGATATTCCAACCAATGCCCTTCAGTGTGTGGGCAGTGCCGCCTTGTTTGTTTTCCTCGGTCTTTCCTTGGACAAGCTGTCCTTCAAAGAACGCTTTCTATTGACCACGCAAAAAAGCCGCAGTCATTCCTGAATATTCCCTTGAAGGAACGATAACGATGAAAAAAATATTTGCAGGATGCTTATCTGTATTGATGCTGACTCTGACGGTTGGCTGTCAGAATAAGCCGCCATTATCAGATGACACACACAGCAGTCAGGCTCTATCCGATATTCTCAATCAGGACGATGCCTCTAACCTCTTCGACAGTGCTTCTTTTCTGCATTCACAAACAGAGGAATCAAGCGTGGTGGAGTCCAGCGTAACGGAATCCAGTGTGACAGAGTCAAGCGTGACGGAATCCAGTGTGATGGAGTCGAGTGTGATGGAATCCAGTGTGACGGAGTCGAGCGTACAGGAATCGAGTGTGATGGAGTCGAGTGTGACGGAGTCGAGTGTGATGGAGTCGAGTGTGATGGAGTCAAGCGTGACGGAGTCGAGCGTACAAGAATCCTCCTATACTGCACCCGTTTCGCAGGCAGAGCCACAGCCGAAACCCAACGAACCGATTGTTAACGCCTATCAGCCCTATACGGCCGCCCGTTTACAGCGGGATATTGATGCACTTTGCCGGCGGTATCCCGATTTGATCACACAGTTTCCCATCGGTTTGAGTACACAGGGACGGGTAATTACCTGTGTCACACTGGGATCTGGGAGCAAAAAAGGCTGTATTGTTTCGGGCATTCACTCCCGTGAGCATATTACCATCAGTTTTTCTATGCGGTGTCTGGAAGAATTTGCACAGGCCTATCAAAAAAATGAATGGTATGGCGAATACAACCTGCGGCAGCTGCTGAATGAATACACGCTGTACTTTGTGCCGATGTGCAACCCGGACGGCACAGAGGTTTCCACCAATGGAGCAAAACCGCTTGTGTATGGTTCGTCTTTTTCGCCAGACGATTACAAGCTGAACGCCAACGGCGTGAATCTGAACCGTAATTTCCCGTATAACTGGGAGAATCAATATACCCATCAAACCATGGTTCCCGGCGATGAAAAATATGCCGGTCCGTATGCCGCCAGTGAGAAGGAAACACAGGCATTGATGGCGTTGTGTGCCGATGAGGGTTTTTCATGGCTGTTGGATATGCACATTGTCGGCAACGGAATGTATTGGCGTGATGAACTGAACGGTGAAATTCCCGGTGACAGCCGTATGCGGGAAGCGATAACCGAACGGTGCGGCTACCGTTACTTTGGCGTGTCGGACGACATCACCACCTACAGCGGCGGCTTGGAAAACTGGTTCCGTTCTGTTTATGGCAAACCTTCTTTCTGTATTGAGATGGTACCCTATGAACAATCCGGCCGTGTTGGCACTTACATCGGTTTGAACAGCATTTTTGAAGATGCCGTTAACTGGCGGCAGACAAAATACACTTACTTGGCCGCTATGGTCAGCGGATAAACTTCCTCTCAAACAATAAGCCCCTGTGCGGCAGAACGGTTTTGGTTCTTCCGCACAGGGGTTTTCAGGTATCTTGCCATACTATAAACTTTTTCCCGCTCAAACCCAGCAATTTTGGGAAGGAGGGGAAATAAAGAATAACGAATAAATAATAATGTTGATTTAGGTCAAGTCAGCGATTTTTGGAAGGGGGTTTGGGGGGTCTCGCCTGTCGGCTCGGTCCGGTCGCTTCTGCCTGCGGCAGAGGTCTC
>CADCOZ010000355.1 GCA_902803125.1 uncultured Ruminococcus sp. | reverse complement strand
TTTTTGAATGTTGAAAATTGTCGATGATTTTTGCAGTCAGTCAAAATCAGCAAATTTAGGAAAGGAGAAATAAATAATAAAGAATAAAGAATAACGAATAAATAATAATGTGATTGTTCACAAAGTCAGCAAATTTCGGGAGGGGGCTTGGGGCAAAGCCCCAACAGCCGCTTGTCAGCGGGAGGATTCTGTGATACAATAGAAAAAAAGGGGGCGAAGGTTGATGAAAATAACTGCTTTAATAGAGGACACCTGTGAAACAGATCTGCCTTGTGAGCATGGTTTGAGTTTGTTGATAGAAACCCTGACACATACTATTTTGTTTGATATGGGTCAAACGGCTCTGTTTGCCGAAAATGCCGCCCGGCTTGGTATAGATCTGAACAAGGTGGACTGTGCGGTGCTGTCGCATGGACATTATGACCACGGCGGCGGGTTAAGCACGTTCCTTTCCCTGAACAGCCATGCAAAAGTCTATCTCAGCCGATACGCTTTTGAGCCGCACTATAACGGCACCGACAAATATATCGGACTGGATACTTCCTTACAGGGATACCCTCAGTTGGTGCTGACAAACGGTGTCACGGAAATTGATGACGGCCTTACGCTTCATGCGTGTAACGATAGGGAAAAGGTACTGGAATTTGGTTCATGCGGGCTGAACGGTGTGGAAAACGGTCGGTTTGTGCCGGATAATTTTTCTCACGAACAGATTTTACTGCTGGAAGAGGACGGCCATCGGATTCTGATCAGCGGCTGTTCGCATAAGGGTATCCACAATATTATGGCATGGTTCCGTCCGCAGATATTGGTGGGAGGCTTTCATTTTTCCAAACTTCCGACAGACGAACGGCTGCGGGAGTTAGCGGAACAGCTCAGCCGCTATGATACGGAATATTACACCTGTCACTGTACAGGCGTGGAACAGTACCGCTATATGAAACAGTATATGCCCCGTCTGCACTATCTTTCCACCGGTCAAACCATTGAACTGTAACCCCGCAAAAACGCCCTGCCGATGACGAAATCCATCGGCAGGGCGGCTGTATAAAGTGCGAAAATAAATGAAGCAAGGGAAACGCTGATTGATTTTTTCCATGCTGTCGGAAGGTGTGGGAACCATGCATGAAAAGCCGTTTGTTCCTCTGTTCGGAACAGGACGGTTAGTATTTGATGGGGTTGGAAGAAAGGTATTTCTTGACCATGAGAGCTACCTTAAAGACAATAGCATCTTCAAACTCACGGAGATCCAGACCGGTCAGCTTTTTGATTTTCTCCAAACGATAGACCAGTGTATTTCTATGAACGAAAAGTTTTCTGGACGTTTCGGAAACGTTCAGGTTATTCTCAAAGAAACGCTGAATGGTGAACAGGGTTTCCTGATCGAGCGATTCAATCGAACCTTTCTTGAATACTTCCTTGAGGAACATATCGCAAAGGGTGGTCGGCAGCTGATAAACCAGACGGGCAATACCCAGATTATCATAGCTGACGATGGTTCTGTCGGTGTCGAACACCTTGCCGACTTCCAAAGCTACCTGTGCTTCCTTAAACGAGCGGGCTAAGTCTTTGATGCCGGTAACCGGTGTGCCGATGCCGATGACGCAGTGGGTATAGAATTCGCCGGACATGGTGTCAACAATAGAACTGGCGAGTTTTTCCAAATCTTTGGAGTCGATATCGATTTTGATCTCTTTGACCAGTGCGATATCGGTTTCGTTGATATTGATAACGAAATCCTTCGCCTTGTCGGGGAAGAGGTTCTGGATGACATCATACGCAGAAATATCAGTTTTTGAAGAAATCTTAATGAGGAAGCACACTCTGGTAACATCTGCATTAAAACGCAGTTCTCTGGATTTCAGATAGATATCACCGGGCAGAATATTATCAAGAATGACGTTCTTAATAAAGTTGCCTCTGTCATATTTTTCATCATAGTACTGTTTGATGCTGCCCAGAGAGATGGCTAAAATGGCCGCATATTTTTGGGCGGCATAGTCGTTGCCGGCCACGAAAACAGCATATTCGCCTCTGGGCTTGTTGCCGAACGAACGGTAGGTATAACCATTCAGTACAAACGGAGAGGTTGAGTTCAGCATCTCAGAGGTGATATGCTCATTGACCTCACCAATTTTGCCCAGCTCACTGCAGGCAATAACAACAGAGGTTTCATCAATGACACCAATCGTTCTGTCAATGGTATCTCTCATTTGATGGATAACACCTTGAAAAAGTCTGTTTGACATGGTAATTCCCTCACTTTATTTAATATTTTTAGTTTAGCTGTTCCAATTTGTTAGAAAATAAACACACTATGAAATACTACTATATACATTTTACACAAAACGAAACAAAATTGCAACCTTTTTATCAAAAAAATATCGAATTTTTTGTTGGATTTATAAATTAAATTATGGAAATTTCCATAGAAAAGAATTATAGTGATATTATTTGATGAAATCACGATAAAATCATTTACACTTCGTGCAGGAAGGAGCCTTCAATGAATTTATATGGGTAATAAATTGTACTGATAAAAGTCAGATAACCGTTGGCGTTGTTTTTTTGATGAAAGTAAGCGGCAAAAATATATGGTTTATGTCAAAGTTCCAATGACGGACACGCTGAAAGCCGGTTTCAGATAGGAGCAAAAGCACTTTTTGATACTCGTCAAAGTCAGCGAATTTCGGAAGGGGGAGAAGAAGTAATGAATAATGAATAATATTGATGGAAATCAAGTCAGCGAATTTCGGAAGGTGGCTTGGGGGAACAAATTTCTTCTTTGTTGGCCGCTTGCAATCCGAGCGGCGGAATGCTATAATAAGATAATTGTAATTCTGAGAAGAACGGGTGATCGTATGAAAGGTGAACTGCTGGCTCCTGCCGGCGATAAAGAATGTTTTGACCAGGCTTTGAAGTTTGGTGCGGATGCCATTTATTTGGCAGGACAGCAATTCGGTATGAGGAGTGCGCCGGCCAACTTTGATTTTGATACGCTGAAAACAGCTGTGGAAGAAGCTCATGCCAAGGGCGTGAAGGTTTATGTGACCTGCAACACCCTGCCCCGCAACGAAGAAATCGACCGGATGCCGGCGTTTTTAGAGGCGGTGGCCAACTGTGGGGCAGATGCCTTTATTATTGCCGATCTTGGTGTGATGTCTTTAGCGGCCAAATACGCCCCGCAGGTGGAACGCCATGTATCCACACAGGCGGGTGTCGTGAACTATCAGACAGCACAAATGCTTTATGAACTGGGAGCGTCCAGAGTGGTGCTGGCACGGGAGCTTTCTCTGGAGGATATTGCGGGCATTCGTGCCAAGACAGACCCCCGTCTGGAATTGGAGGCTTTTGTCCATGGCAGTATGTGCGTGTCGTTTTCGGGACGGTGCCTGATTTCAAGCTATCTGACCGGACGTGATGCCAACCGCGGCGACTGCGCACAGCCGTGCCGCTGGAAGTATTATTTGTATGAAGAGCATCGGGAAGGACAATATTTCCCGATAAGAGAAGAAGAGGGCGGCACGTTTTTATATAATTCCCGTGACCTGTGCATGATTGAACATCTGGACGATGTACTGAAAGCCGGTGTGAACAGTCTGAAGATTGAAGGCAGAGCCAAGGCGGCGTATTATGTGGCGGTGGTAACGAATGCCTACCGCCATGCATTAGATGATTATTATCAGCAGGGCGATCACTGGACACTGGCCCCGTGGATTCGGGAGGAATTGGAGAAGGTCAGCCACCGTGCCTATAATACAGGCTTTTTCTATGGCACCGAACCCGGACAGAATACCAAGGACGGCGGTTATATCCGACAGTATGAAGTGGTGGCTGTGTGTGAAGATTATCGGGACGGTGTGGCGTATTTGAGTCAGAGGAACCGCTTTTTTGTGGGGGATACCTTGGATATCCTGCCGCCAAGCGGTATACCGTTCCTGATGACAGCCGAAACCATGTTCAACGAACA
>CADCOZ010000354.1 GCA_902803125.1 uncultured Ruminococcus sp. | reverse complement strand
GAATAATGTTGATTCAGGTCAAGTCAGCGAATTTAGGGAGGGGGTTTGGGGGAACCCCTTTTTTCGCCAGAAAAGGGGTTCCCCCAAGTGGCTGTCCTTAGGGAAAAAGCCCTCCAACATTACGAAAGAAGGAGGTTGATGTAATGATAATGTTAGGGGAACAGATAAAGAATTTTCGCCGCCGAAAGGGGATAACGCAGGAGGAATTGGGGAAGATAATCGGGGTCACCACGCAGGCGGTTTCCAATTGGGAGAGGGGCGGTGTGCCGGATGCACAGCTGCTGCCGGCGATTGCGGACGCTCTGGACGTGTCGTTGGATATGCTTTTTGGCCGCAGCAGTGTGAAGAAACTGGAAGAGGAAATTTCCGATGAACTGTTGTCGGTAGGAGCCAAAAAGGGATTTGAAAGAGCCTTTACCTTACTGTATGCCATCAGCATGGGACTGTCGGGGCTGACCTCGGTTCGGGACAGCTTTAACTTTGACGTGCTTTCTGCGATGGGACGACAGGAGGCGTTGAGGTATTACACAAGAGCCAGCGTTGACGAGGGAACCTTTGACATTCGGCTAAATACCGATTTTCGTTACTTCTTCCTGATGCCCGAACCGCACAAGGGTCTGCGGGCGTGTTTGGGCAGTCCCGATGAACTGGCCAAGACCTTTGCGCTGCTTGCGGACAAAGATATACTGAATATCATCGGCTATATGTACAGCAGACTGAATACGCCGGTTTCGCTGGCGATGATTGCCACAAATACCCACATGGATATCAAAAAAGCCGAGCGGCTCATGGATAAAATGGCTGAAAGACAAATGGTGAACTGTGCAGTGGTTGAAACCGAAAACGGAGATGTCAAGGCGTACTGCTTTATCAACGAAACCATTATCATGCCCATGCTGTGCTTTGCCGCAGAACTGACCGATACCGACTTTATCAATATGGGGGCTATGTTCCGAAGAACCAAACCCTTGCTTTAGTGTATCAAGTGCCGCTTGAATATGTATGAAAATGCTTGTTTGATTCAAGTGACCTTTTCCTGTATAATAAACTCATCAAAGAAAAAATACAGGAGGCCTTCTTATGAAAACAAAAGGGATTATCACAGGGATTCTTTCCACCGCTGTTTGTCTGTCACTGCTGACAGCCTGCGGCACCACAACCAGCACATCGAGCCTTTCGTCCGAACAGAAAAGCGAGTTAAGTGCCGCTGATGCTTCCGAGCCGTCAGCCGTTTCCGCTGTCAGCACGGCTTCCGAGTCGTCCTCCGAAAAAGAAACGGATCAGACAAGCGTAACCCCGACCGCCGATAAAAACCTTTTGACCGTTAAGGACATGGGCAAAAATGCGGCAATTACCGCTACCTTCTCCAACAGTGCAACGGGTGTCAGCGAGGATGTTCCGATGGAAAAAACAGGGGAAGGGGACGGTTATTTCCTCTACACCTGTACGGCCGATACCGAAAAGTATAATCTGGTGCATCTTTCCTATGGGGACAAGGTCACCAAAGAGGCCGCCTTTAATCCCTGCGTCAGCGGCTGGGAACTGTATGAAGGAGAGCTTATGCCGTTTGATATCCAAAGCGATAAGGCATTGGACATTCAATATGATACCCAAGTATTCAATGTCAGCGGACTGGAAAAGAAGGCCTATATCTGGACACCGGCCGATTACGATGCCAATGCCGCCGAAAAGTATTCCGTTATCTATATGCTTGACGGGCAGACCGTTTTGACCACCGATATCAGCGGAGCCGCCCGCAGCTGGAACGTGGCAGAGCATACCGCTTCGATGATGTCCGCCACGGGTAATAAGGCTATTCTGGTTTGTTTGGATGCCGGCGATATGCGAGCCGATGATTATGCACCGGTTCTGTCCGGTGATGCTGCCTGTTATTCCAGCAGTAATCCCTGCGGCAATCTTTTTGGCAATTATGTTTGCGAAACCGTGATGCCCTATATTCAGGAACACTACAACGTCTATACCGATGCGGCTCATACCGCCTTGGCCGGCAGTTCTTTAGGCGGTCTGGAAGCCTTCTATATCGGACTGGAACACGCCGATCAATTTGGTACCATTGGCATCTTTTCGCCGTCCTTCTGGGCGTATGACACGGAAGCATGGCAGGCTTATTTTGCCGGCAAGACCTTTGACGGCAACTGTGCGTTCCTCTATTTCTATTCGGGCAGCTTCGGACAGGATACCGGTTATTGGGCAGAGCCTACCTATAACGCCCTGTTGGAGGCCGGCTATCCGAAAGATAAACTGGTGTTCAGCAAGTATGAAGATGGCAAACACAATGAAGAATACTGGAGTGATATCTACCCCGAATTTTTAGAAGCGGTAGTAGCCGGTAAGGTATCCGCACTGGAATGCGGTGTTCCGGTTACCTATATTGACAGAACGCCGCCGGAGCGTACCGAAGCGGAACCGTCCGATGACATCAGTACAGAGCCGGACACACGTCCTGACTATATTAAGAACTATATTTTCTTTGACAACAGCGAATTGAAGTGGGAGAAGGTTTGTGCCTACTGGTTCGACCTGACGATGGAAACGCCTGTGAACAAAGCCACGGGAGAAGACAATTACGGCAGTCCGATATGGCCGGGTACAGAGATGGAACAGATCGAAGGCACCGATATTTATCGTATTGCGGCACCTCTTGGTGTGACAGCGATCATTTTCAGCAACGGTATTTTGGACAAAGATGTTCTTCAGGGCGTAACGGCTTATCAGACGGTTGACCTCATCTAT
>CADCOZ010000353.1 GCA_902803125.1 uncultured Ruminococcus sp. | reverse complement strand
TAGGGAGGGGGTTTGGGGGAACCCCTTTTTTCGCCAGAAAAGGGGTTCCCCCAAGTAGCTGCCCCTGAGGTCGGGGGTTCCCCCAAGTGGCTGCCCTGTACATCGGGAGTTGACAGAGGGAAGGGAATCTGTTATAGTAGAGAAGAACTGAATCTGTCTTGTGCGGTGCGAAAGCCTTTTGGCCGGTAGGTAATAGGGAATCCGGTGCAAATCCGGAACAACCGTCATTACCGTGAGCGGGATGACCCGTAAGTCGGAATACTTCCGCACAGGAGAGGATGCATCTTGGACGAAGAAGAAGTGCAGCCGATTTACTCGATGAGAGCGTGTATCACTAACGGGATACAGGCTTCTTTGTGTTGGGCAAATCTGTTGTGCTTTCTTTGTTTTTTCAGAGAAGGCACTTTTTTTCGGGGAGGGAATCGCTGTGGAACAGGACGAAAAACGTCAAACCGCCGTTCGGTTATTGCAGGAGAAAGCAGAACAGCTGGACAGACTGCCTCAACGCAGTGATTTTCCCGGCAGTGAGGTTTGCCTGATAAAGCAAAAGCTGGGACCGTGGCCTCGTGCGTTAGAAGCCGCCGGTTTGAAAGAACCGCCGGCTGTTTCTGCCAAAGAAAAAAGCCGCCTGAAGCGTGAAAAACGCCGAAAGGAACTGAAAAAACGCAGGAAAGCGTCTGCTTTGTCCGATGACAAATCTACTTAAAGGAGTTTTTTTCATGAAGGCAAACAAAAAATGGTTGGCAGTTCTGTCTGCGGCGGCTTTGGTTACAGCCGTATGTCCGCTGAGTGTTTCGGCAGAAAGCGAAAATCTGCCAAAGGTTCGCATCGTGATTGAGAACCAAACCCTCTCAGCCGATAGCGGAGCCGATTGGACGGGAACGCTCGTGGACGAATGGGTAACGATGGATGAAAACGCTGCCGCCAAGGAGCTTTTTCTGGCGGTTCTGGAAGAACATCACTATACCCAGCAGGGAGCGGAGTTTGATTATATCACCGAAATCAACGGTTTATCCGCAGAAGATGGCGGTGCGATGGGCGGCTGGATGATACTGCTCGATGACTGGATAACAGACGAGTATTTTTCGGCCTATACCGCTGAAAGCGGCAAGATTGAAAACGGCGATACCCTTTGCTTTGCCTATAGCTGCGGCTGGGGTGCCGATTTGGGTTATGACTGGTCGGGCAGTGATACCACACTGTCGGAAGTGGTGTTCAGTGCGGGAGCGTTATCACCGTCTTTTGCGGCAGAAATCTTCGATTATACCCTGACCCTGCCCGAAGGCACAGAAACCTTGACGGTACAGCCTGTTGTTGGCAATAAAGCCTATCGAGCCAAGGTTTATGCCAACACCTATACGCCCGCCGAAAAAGGTACGGATTATAAAGTGGGTCAAAGCATTTCAGTGTCAGACGGCGATACCATCATTATCGGTGTGGCCAATGAAGCATGGATGCAGAGCAACTATAATAACGCCGTGGAGAGTGTTTACACGTTCCGCATCAATCAGCCCGTACAGCCTATTGATACACAGGTGCAGGCGGTTGAAAGTATGATTGCCGCTATCGGTACGGTAACGAAAGAAAGCGGTTCGGCTATCGAGCAAGCCCAACGTGCCTTTGAAGCCTTGAATGAGGAACAAAAACAGCAGGTCAGTAATGCGGCTGTACTGGAAGAGGCTATAAAAGCGTATGCGGCGTTGTCTGAGGATCAAACGGTGCTGTCTGTCGCAGAACTGCGGGAAACCTATCCGGCGGCCGTAACAGAAAATCCGGTATATGGCAATGAATGGGATATCATCAATCTTTGCCGGTTCGGTTTAGCGACAGAGGAAATGAAACAGCACTACATAGAAAGTGTTCGTCAGGCTGTGACGGAACAGGACAGTGCGGTTTTGAGCAGTACACGTTCTACGGTGAATGCCGGTGTGGTAACGGCACTGACGGCCTGCGGTGCAGATGCTTCGAATTTTTACGGCTTTGACCTGACGGCACCGCTGTGTGACCTTGACTATGTACAAAAACAGGGTGTCAACGGTGCCGTATACGCTCTGATTGCCTTGGATACACACGACTACCCCACAGTCGATACGGCTGTCAGAGATCAGCTCATCGCCGCTATTTTAGCCGCACAGGAACAGGACGGCGGCTGGACGATTGACACATGGACAGGTGTTGATGACGGTTCCGATGCCGACATGACCGCTATGGCTTTGCAGGCACTGGCTCCGTATGCCGCCGATAGGGCAGAGGTAGCCAAAGCCGTTGACAAGGCTTTGACCTTCCTGTCAGCTCAGCAGAATGACAAAGGACAGTTCTGTTCCTACGGCAGTTATGACAGCGAAAGCTGTGCGCAAGTCCTGATGGCTTTGTGTGCCTTGGCCGCTGACCCTGACAGCGATGAACGCTTTATCAAAAACGGCAAAACCGTTTATGACGGTCTGATGGCTTTTTATCGTGCGGAGGAAAACGGCTTTGCCCACTTGGAAAACGGCGATGCCAATTATCTTTCGACCTATCAGGGGTATGCCGCCGCCGCCGCTTACTATCGCTTTACCATGAAGCAAACTGCTTATTTTGATATGACTGACACGACCCTGACGGTTTTGAAAGAAACCGAACAGCCAACGGAAAGCAGTGAAAGCAGTGAAAACAGCCAAAAGGAAAGCCCCTCTGTTCCTTCGGCTGAATCTTCTTCCGTTCCCGCTGTGAGTGTTCCTGCTGACAGTGTCAAAACAGGGGACAGTATGCCGCTGTATGTTTTAGGCGGCGTGATGCTCCTTTCTGCGGCTGTCATTTTGGGAGTCCGCAAACGGACAAAGTCATAACCAACTGAAAAACAGGAGGTGAGGAAATGCGGTTCTTTTTCCGAAAGCATAAAAATAAACTGCTTTTGGCGGCGGTTATTCTGTTGGTTTTAGCGGCGGCGTATATCTTTACGGAGAAACCGCAGGATATCGTTTCGCAGAAAAGTGAAACGTCCCGTGTTACGCAGAACAGCATTTCCTCTCAGCCCTTTTCGGAACCGTCTGTTTCGCTGAACAGTACGCTGTCGGAACCGTCGGTTGTTGTTTCG
This sequence comes from uncultured Ruminococcus sp., assembly GCA_902803125.1. GTDB lineage: Bacteria > Bacillota > Clostridia > Oscillospirales > Acutalibacteraceae > UBA1213. The sequence continues at coordinate 666 of CADCOZ010000353.1, read as the reverse complement.
GCCGATGAACCCTCTTCCGACCCTTCGTCTGTTATCCCTTCAGAAGTGCATGATGTACCGTCCCTGACAGAATCTGAACCATCGAAAGACGGTTCCGCTGTTGTGTCGGAACCGTCCGCATCATCGGAATATGAAGGTTCTGCGGTTGTATTGGAACCGTCAGATGTTTCTGTCGGTGAGGTTTCGTTACAGAATGTCTGTACGTTTGGTATTTCCTGTGCGGTGCTGACCGACAAAACAGAGATACTTCCGAAGAACAAGCGTTTGCTTGTGCCGTCTGACGGAGTTTTGTTGTCACCGGTCAGCGTTGCTGTTGAAGAGGGAGAGAGTGTCTTTGATGTCACGGCAAGGGTTTGTCGGGAACAGGGCATTCCGTTTGAATTTACGATGACACCTGTTTATCATACTGCCTACATTGAAGGTATCGGCAATTTATATGAATTTGACGGCGGCAGTGCTTCCGGCTGGGTCTATACGGTTAACGGCGAACAGCCGGGTGTTGGCTGTTCGGATTATCCTGTTCACAGCGGAGATGTTCTGATGTGGCACTATACTTGTGCCTTGGGACGGGATATTCCTTAAATGCCGACACCCGCCAGTTTTTCAGCTAAACGTACCCCGTTACATCAAAAACAGCGAATTTCGTGAGGGGGCGAATACTTTTTT
>CADCOZ010000352.1 GCA_902803125.1 uncultured Ruminococcus sp. | reverse complement strand
ACGGCTGATGCACCGTCTGACCTGCTGACGGCACAGCACTTTCTTCTTCTGCACGGGCGACCGGCTGATGCACTGCCTGACCTGCTGACGGCACAGCACTTTCTTCTTCTGCACGGGCGACCGGCTGATGCACCGTCTGACCTGCTGACGGTGCCGCCGGTTTGCCAAAACGGGCCGTGAGTGCCTGCACGGTGGTTTGATCCACAATCATATGAAAGCCCAGCGGATTGACGGCGATGACTTCACCGGCCGCACAAAGCTGTGCCAAATCCTCAAAGGTCACCACATTACCGACACATATTTTCTGCGTATCCATCTTGCTGAACTCTATCCAATCCGTAAATACGGGAATATAACAGCCTCCCTCCGGCCGGCTGATGACCGGTATCGCCAGTGAAGTCCCGCCAAACGTCATCGAACGCAGTACGGTTCCTTTCGGCGGCCGGCCGCTGAAGAACAGCGGCAGTAAAAACTTGGATTGGTACAGTTCTTTCATAAAACGTACCGCTAACGACGGGTTCTTTTCCTTGGCATCCTGACTTTGGAAAAAAAGATTGGCTTTCCGCATCAGTTCGGGATTCATCACCGGCCGCTGTGCTTCCGGCACGGCAGAAAAATCCGGACGGTTCAGGATATCCGTCAGACGAATGACCACAAAACGCTGACCGTTATCCACAATGACCTGATCAATACCGTTGCGGAAAAAATCACTGAACATGGAAATTCTGACCGCACGGCCGCATTCCATCGTCTGCATACGGATATTTTTGGTCGCTAAATACTGCCGGAAAGCCTGACAAAAACCGGCTTCCGAAAACAAAAAAGCGGTTGGTATCTCATTGTGATATTCCACATAATGATTCTTGGTAACGGGTGAATAAGCCACCCATAACTGTTCACTTTGCTGTAACTCTTCAATAATGGAAAACATCACTGTTTTGTCCTGCGAAACAGCATATTGCTGAATCAATTCCTGTATTCTGTTCATAAGCTCCTCCTGTTCCTGCGGCGATCTTATTCTTATTCCTATTATAATCTTGTTGACAACACTTGTCAACCCGCACAAAAAACTCTTGGAAAAAGTCATTTTGTTCCTGCTTTTTCCGAAAAATAGCGGGGGAACGGTTGACTATCCGCAGGAATTTGATATAATAATAGGATAGGTTAAAAGGTCAAATGAACACGATACCGATATCCCGCAGAAAAAGGAAGGATTACCATGTCAAAAACAGTCAGAACCCGTTTTGCACCCAGTCCGACAGGCTTTATGCACGTTGGCAACCTGCGTACCGCTTTGTATGAATATCTTGTGGCCAAATCTCTTGGCGGACAGTTTATTCTCCGCATTGAAGACACCGATCAGGAACGCAAGGTTGAGGGAGCCGTTGATATCATTTACAAAACCATGAAGCGAGCCGGTCTTATCCACGATGAAGGCCCCGACATCGGCGGCGATTACGGCCCCTATGTGCAAAGTGAACGCAAAGAGATGTATCTCCCCTATGCCAAGCAATTGATTGCACAGGGCGATGCTTATTACTGCTTCTGTTCCAAGGAGCGGCTGGATATGCTGCGGGAAAATGCCGATGAACCCGGTGCCGGCTATGACAGACACTGCCGCAATCTCACGCAGGAGGAAGTACAGCAGAAGCTCAATGAAGGTGTTCCCTATGTCATCCGCCAGAAAATGCCGCTGACCGGCACCACTGCCTTTGAAGATGCCGTTTTCGGCACGATTACCGTTGACAACAGCGAATTGCAGGATCAGATTCTCATCAAGGCAGACGGCTATCCCACCTACAATTTTGCCAATGTCATCGACGACCACACCATGCGGATTACTCATGTGGTCAGGGGCAGTGAATACCTCTCTTCCACCCCTAAATATAACCTGCTGTATGAGGCTTTCGGCTGGGCTATCCCCACTTATATCCATCTGCCCCTGATTATGGGCAAAAACGATGACGGTTCCGTTTCCAAACTTTCCAAGCGTCACGGTGCCACCAGCTTCGAAGATCTGACCAAAAACGGATTCCTGCCCGAAGCCATTATCAATTATATCGCTCTGTTGGGCTGGGCGCCGAAAGATAATCAGGAAATATTCACCCTGAGCGAATTGGTGGAGAACTTTTCCATTGACGGCATCAGCAAATCCCCTTCCATCTTCGACTACGATAAATTAGAATGGTTCAACGGCGAATACATCAAAGCCATGAGCGTGGAGCAGTTTGCGGCCGTATCCGAACCGTATTTTGTGCAGGCTCTCGGCGACAAACCCTTTGACCGCATCAAGTTAGCGTCTATTTTACAGCAGCGTACCACCAAGCTGACGGACATTCCCGAAAAAATCGCCTTCTTTGCCGAACAGCCCGACTATGACACGTCCCTGTTCGTCAACAAGAAGAGTAAAACCACGCTGGAGAATACCCCTGCCTTACTGAAAGCAGGCATTGAAGCACTCGAAGCCCTGACCGAATGGACACACGACAGCATTCACGACTGCTTGATCAACTTGGCCGTCACGCTCGGTGTCAAGAACGGTACGGCTATGTGGCCGATCAGAATTGCCGCTTCGGGCATGGCCGTCACACCCGGCGGGGCTGTCGAAATTCTGGATATTCTCGGCCGTGAGGAATCCCTCAAAAGACTTCACAAAGGAATGGATAAGTTTGCCTGACAGACGCTTATCTTCGTTTGGCAATTGATTGACCCTGATAAAGGTCAGAAAAACGGAACAGTCCCAACTAAAAAGGAGAGAAATTTATGGCAGAAGAAATGAAAGCGGCAGAAGCCGCAGGCAATTTTATTTATGACTTTATTAAGGAAGATACAGCACCGGGCGGTCAGTATGAAGGCCGGACGGTACACACCCGTTTTCCGCCGGAACCGAACGGCTATCTGCATATCGGTCATGCCAAAGCGATTTGCGTGGATTTCGGCATGGCGGAAAGATTCGGCGGTATCTGCAACCTGCGCATGGACGATACCAACCCGACAAAGGAAGATGTCGAATATGTGGACGCTATCAAGGAAGATATTGCTTGGCTGGGTTTCCACTGGGACGACAGGTTCTATTATGCCTCCGATTATTTTGAACAGATGTATGCATACGCCGTGGAACTGATTCAAAAGGGCTTGGCCTATGTCTGTGAACTGACCCCCGAAGAAATGCGGGCTAATCGTGGGGATTTATCGCACCCCGCTGTCAGTCCCTATCGTGACAGACCCGTGGAAGAAAGCCTGACCCTGTTCGAAAAGATGAAGAACGGCGAAATCGAGAACGGCCAAATGACCCTGCGGGCAAAAATTGACCTTGCCAGCGGCAATTTCAATATGCGTGACCCGGTCATCTACCGCATCAACCGTATGCACCACCACCGCACCGGTGATAAATGGTGCATCTATCCGATGTATGATTTCGCCCACCCGATAGAGGACGCTCTGGAAGGCATCACCCACTCGCTCTGTACGCTCGAATTTGAAGATCACCGTCCCCTGTACGACTGGGTCATCCAAAACATTTCCGTTTCGGCTGTTCCCCGTCAGATTGAATTTGCCCGTCTGGGTATCAACAATACGGTCATGAGCAAAAGAAAACTCCGTCAGCTGGTCGAGGAAGGTCATGTAGCCGGTTGGGACGATCCCCGTATGCCGACCCTCTGCGGGCTGAGAAGACGTGGCTATACACCGGCTTCTATCCGCAGTTTCTGCGAAAAAATCGGCGTATCCAAAACGAACAGCGTTGTCGAATACAGTTTCTTGGAGCATTGTCTGCGGGAGGATCTTAACCTCAACGCCCAGCGTGTTATGGTGGTCATTCACCCCATCAAGCTGGTCATCACCAACTATCCCGAAGGACAGACCGAAACATTTGAGATTGAGAACAACCCCAACCGTCCCGAAGACGGCACCCGCACCATTACATTTACCCGTGAATGCTACATTGAAGCCGAAGATTTCCTTGAAGAAAAAATCAAGGGTTACAACCGTCTGTACCCCGGCAACGAGGTACGCCTGAAGTCTGCTTATATCGTGAAGTGTACGGGCTGTAAGAAGGACGAAAACGGCCAAGTCATCGAAGTCTATGCCGAGTACGACCCCGCCACCCGCGGCGGTGATACGCCTGACGGCCGCAAGGTCAGAGGCACTATTCACTGGGTAGATGCCCAAAACTATGCCGAAGCCGAGGTACGCCTGTACGACAATCTTTTCACCGATCCCGAACCGGACACCGGCGACAAAAACTTTTTGGACTACATCAACCCCAACAGCCTGATCATTTGCACCAACTGCAAAGCCGAACGGTTTATTGAGCAGGCCGATGCCGCCGCCCGCTATCAGTTCATGCGTTTGGGCTACTTCTGTGCCGACAAGGACAGCACCCCCGCACACCTCATTTTCAACCGAAGCGTATCCCTGAAAGACGGCTTCAAAAAGAAATAATCTCAGGGACAGCCACTTGGGGGAACACCCGATCTCAGGGGCAGCCACTTGGGGGAGTCTCGCCTGTCGGCTCGGTCAGGGCGCTTTGGCCTTACGGCCAAGGTGTCCACCGGACACCCGCGCTCCCCTTTTCTGGCGAAAAAAGGGGTTCCCCCAAACCCCCTCCCTAAATTCGCTGTGTTTTGGCTCCTCATACATTATTATTT
>CADCOZ010000351.1 GCA_902803125.1 uncultured Ruminococcus sp. | reverse complement strand
AATTATCCTTTGTGGTATAAATCTTCTGACCGTTAACAGCCGGTGTACGGTGGCGAACAACATCCCAGAAATGACCGTAAAGGCTGGCCTGATGCGTATAGGGATTGATATACAGCGTATCCGTTCCCAACAGCGGATGTACCAGTCCGCTGTATTCCAGCACACAGCAGAGATTCTCCATGCGGCTGACAATCCATGCCACATGACGACCGGACAGCTTTCCGAACAGACACAGCGGATATTCCGTTTCTTCCTTTTGCATCACCAGCAAACCGGTACCGTCCGACAAGGCATAGCCGCCGGAAATTTTCGGAAAGAAATCGGACAAATGGCGGGTATCGGCCGCCGGATAATCGAGCATGGCGGCCGCTTTTCGGCAGTCCTTTACTTTTTGTTCCCAGTCCTTCTGCAAATGAAAGATGATATTGCGGCGGGCGATATAGGTAACCGTATCCTCTGCTTTAAAATGGTACAGATAGCGTACCGAAATACTGCTCCCGTCAATCGTGGTAAAGGAAGCCTCTTCTGCTTTTTCCCAAAGGGCATCTGCCTGCTTGCGGCGTTCCTGTTCGTCCTTATCGGCAGAAAACAATTGTCCCATCTGCTGATAGAACCGGTTGAAATAGTCTGTATCCTCATGATTCAGGACATACTGTGTGCCGCAGTAGCGGCAAAAGGCTGTCATTCCCGAAGCATTCAGCTGCATGGGTGCTCCGCAGTTGTAACAATTCAGATTCTTCATATGTTTCACTTCCTATATTCTCATTATATACAAATTGACGATGAATAGCAAGAATTTTTTTGCAAATTTGCCTATATTTCTTTCTATCTTTCATTTTCAAAGTAACGGCCGCAGGAAACCCAAAGCGGATACTGCCTTTAGACTGTCAAGGTCATCGTCATCTTCAAACAAATACTTCCTCTGCCTATTGATACGCTCATTTAACGGTAAGCATCAACATCACACCTCTTCTATACGGTCTGCTGTCAGCAATTGAAATATTTACACTTCCGGCATATTTCCTGCCAGTCGTTCTTTTTCTTAAAGATTTCAGGAATAAACTCTTCACTAATGTCCCTGTTTTCCATACATTCTACAGGAGTGATTTCGTCCTCTACCAGTGGACAGTTTACTTTTTGTTCTTCCATTTTCGTATCTCCTCCATCATGTTTTTGTGTTATGCAAAGGAACAGAAGAACAATGTTTAGTCCTTTGGTTCATAGCCAATGCCGTTGTTGCATTCCAAGGTTTCTTTCAAGTCTTTGTCCATGTGTTCATAGGGAATGCCATCAGGAAAGGCCTCACAAGTTACAATCCCGTCCTTCAACTCGTGACAGTGCCTGCAATAATCGCAATCGGATAGCCTAATCATTTTTTCCACTCCTTGCCGAGATTTTTGTAAAAGAAATTTGATGAAAAAACTGTCTGCATTTAGTACCACATAACCAGTCTTTATGATGGTACGGCTTTTAGAACGCCGCTGTTTAACTCGTCCAAGGTGCGCTTCAAACCATTGACAGCCATTCTGCTGTACATTGTGCCATATCCCTCAATAACATCCGCATGACCGTCCTTTGATGTTTTATGCAAGGAAACATGAGCTTTTACACTACTGCTTTCCGGAACATAGTCAGCTTCAATCGTATCTTTGTCATCCTTTATGTTTATCAACTTTAGCATAATACCCTCTGCTTGCTTTGCTGTAATGATTTTTGGCCCCGCTGTTTTATTTCCATTCGGAAACCAACCACACTTTATACTCGCTGAACCCATCACACTCAAAAAGAAAATAATTCCAGTCCCAATTCTGTGTTTTTCTCTCTTGCAAGTGTTAACGCATGATAAAAGACAGGCAGTGATGCTTTATACTTTTCTATCATTTCTGCCGTTTCGTTCAGCCATTTGTTTTCTATCACTTCTTCTTCATATTCATCAATAAAAATGCTGAATTTGGCATTTAGTGTATCGACAATACCTTCACGAAAAATAAAAGACATTTCGGATTTCGGCAGGACAAATACTTCCAAATTATCCCTTTTTGAACTATCATTTTCATACTCCCAAACACCCTGTTCGTTGATAGGTACAACAATATAACTCTCCATCAATTTTCGTCACCTTTGTTAATCTAACTTTGCATCCGGGAATATTCTTCTGATTTCTTCTTCGATTTCCTCATCGGTCATGTTCTTTATATCTTCCGGAATCTCTCTCGGTCTGTCGTCAACGATATATTCATCGTCATCCCAACTGTATATACACATACGATACATCTTCCTTATTCATTTGTAACATTCAGTATTTCATCTTCCTTACACCAATAAAGAGGATAATCTCCTCCGTATCCATCACCCCTTTTTCCTTTGACATCACTTTCAACAATGAAGATCTTTTCACCATCACATTCGCTGATGTCTACTATTGTTCCCATAAGGTTATTTTTTTTGATTCGAACGTGTTCATACAAGTTAAACATACTTTGCTTTCTCCCTTTTTTCTTGATGGTTTACGCCTTGTTTTCGCGGCCGAAAGAATGATAGTTAAATACTTTATCTAAACATATTTCCGACTGGATAAATACGGCTCCAACATCATAGTCGTTAAAAATATCTATATCCTTTCCCATGAAAGTATAAGTTTGAATCATGCTGCCGTCAACATCGATTAACAGGGAAAGCTTTTGACTGTCAGGAAATGCTTTTTCAATGGCCGCACAAGCTTTTTGAAATTCTGATAGGCTGTTTTCTGGATAAATCGTGTAGTCATAAACCATTTTCCTAACCTCACAGACCAAATTCTTTGTTAATATATGCTACACACTGTGAATCTGAATGAACGGCTCCATTTACATCAAAGGAGCCAACACTTTCATCAGACTGCCCCGCAGTTTATAGGACAGCTTTTCATTCTTAATGGTTTCATAAGTTACCCTGCGGCAAGGCATCAGGGTGGCCTGAAAATCCGCCTCGATGGCCGGAATGCAGTCACAGCGGTAAAGATAGGTGGCACATTCAAAATGATGGTACAGACTGCGGTAATCCAAATTGATCGTACCCACAACGGCTTTTTCATCATCGCTGACAAAAATCTTGGCATGAACAAAACCGGGGGTATACTCATAGATTTTGATACCCGCCGCCAACAGGTCACTGTAGTGCGATTTTGCCAAGGCAAAGGCCATTTTCTTATCGGGAATACCGGGCAGAATCAGCTGGACATCTACCCCACGCTGAGCGGCAAATTTTAGTGCAGTGGCCAGTTCATCGTCAAGAATGAGGTAGGGTGTCATGATATGCACATAGCGTTTCGCACGGTTGAGAATATCCAGATAAACGCTTCGGCCAACCTTAAAGCCGTCCAGAGGACAGTCGGCATATGGCATGACATAACCGTCACTTTCAGCAGGGAAAGAATCTGTCAGGTAATCACCAAAGGACGGTTCTTTTTCACTGAGGTTCCACATTTGCAGGAACATCAGCGTAAAACTGCTGACCGCCTCTCCTTTGAGCATAACGGCGGTATCCTTCCAATGACCGAAACGATCAATATAGTTGATATACTCATCCGCTAAATTAACGCCGCCGTTAAAGGCCACTTTACCGTCAATGACCAATATCTTCCGATGATCACGGTAGTTATACTGGGTCGATACAAAAGGACGTATCGGCGTAAAAGGCTTGCAGTGAATGCCAAGCTGTTCCAGACGCTGGGGATAGTCGCCCGTCAACGTGGAAATTTCGCACATTCCGTCATACATCACACGCACCTCCACTCCCTGAGCCGCTTTTTCCGCTAAGACTTTCAGAATGGAACCCCACATCAGCCCTTCCCCGATAATGAAATATTCCATGAAGATATACTTTTCGGCTTTCCTGAGTTCTTCCATCATGGCGGTGAATTTCTGTTCACCCAGCGGATAATATGTCACCTGTGTATGGCGGTAAAGCGGAAAACAGCCGCTCAGATTCAGATAGCGGCAAAGAGCATCTGTATCCGATGCTTCAACAGCCGGATCGTGTATGACTTCGTCCTTCTGCGGCAAAGCCTCTTTGGTCGTGTCGATGAGATTCTGCATCTTTTGGCGGATTTTCATATGTCCCGCATCTTTTTCCGTGTACCACAGCAATATGGAAGCGGGAATCGGAAACAACCCCATCAGGAAAAGCCATGTCAGCTTGGCCGAGGAACTCATACTGCTTTTGAATAGATGAATAAACATAAACACGGTAAATATCGCCAGCAGAATGGTAACATAGTCCATATCGCCCACATCGGTGGTCAGCATGACCAGAAAGAAAGCGACCTGCAGCAGCAGGAGGACGGCCGAGATGCCGAAACGGCTGAAAACAATTCGCAGCAGTCCCTTCTTTTTCTTTTTCAGCAGACAAATGATATCCGGATTATCCTGCAAAGCCCGTTCTTTTTCCTCGTTTTGCCGCTGTACCTCTGCACGGTGCTGTTTTTCCAGTTTTTTGGCCTCTTGTGCTAACTGTCTTTTTTTTCTGTCTTCCTGCACCCGTTCTTTATACAGCCGCAGTGCTTCCTGCTCTCTCTGCTTCAATTCTTTCTTCAGCTGTTTTTTCTGCTCTTTCGTCATTGTCTTTTCTTTTTTCTCCATCTGCCTTTCCCCTTTCAATCTATTGCAGTAGCGATATGTTAATGATGCTGTATCAGGGAAAGACTGATTGGTTTCCCCGTTTTGAAGGAATGTGTCTGATACCCGTACCAAAAGCCGTTCTCAGCTTTTAGTGAGGAAACGAATGCTATTCAGCGTTTCCTTTACTTCTTCCGGATAGGTGCATTTCAGTGATTGTCTTAACCTCCGGGGACACTTTACACAAGGTACCGTTTAACGGCAATACTTCGTGCTTTTAAGCGATTTTTATATAATATACTACTACATTTTATATATTGTGTCAACTGTCGCCATTATATTACACGGTAATCAATTTGTTCCGTCAGTCACTTGGGGAAAACTCTTTTCTGGCGAAAAAGTGCTTCTTTTCTTTCCTTCCCGAAATTCGCTGATGTGAATTTTGTTTCCGTGACATTTGGTCAGAGGCCGTCTTGACTTTTTAATGCGGAAAGGCTATAATTTGAATGGTGTATATTGTAAAAGAATATCGCTGTTGGTCACTGCATGACCCGTCACGATATACGCAATAGCACACAATAACGATGGAGAGAAGTGGCATGATAAACGTATTATGTATGTTAGAGAACAGCGCACAACAGGTTCCCGACCATACAGCGGTTCAGGAAGGGAACCAGTCGGTCACCTATCGGGAACTGCATCACCTCAGCCGCTGTGTTGGTACGGCTTTGGCGCAAATGGGACTCATACACTGTCCGGTGGGTGTCTATATGGAAAAGGGAATTGCCGCATTGACGGCCTTTTTCGGGATTGTCTATGCGGGCGGCTGTTATTGTATGCTCAATCCGGAACTGCCCGGCGGCCGTTTGCAAGCCGTACAAACTGTTTTGCAGGCACCGTGCATCATTACGAATGCGGAACTCTTGGAACAGGCACAGAATCTGTTTCCGGATACCCGTGTTTGTACCATAGAAACACTGCGGACGGTTCAGCCGGATGAAACGCTGCTCTGTTCTATTCGCCGCAAAACGGTTGATACCGATCCGCTGTACATCAACTTTACATCAGGTTCTACGGGCGTACCCAAGGGAATTGCCGTTTCTCACCGCAGCGTGATTGACTTTATTCCCTGCTTTGCGGAACTGTTCGGCATCAGCGGGCAGGACGTGATTGCCAATCAGGCTCCGTTTGACTTTGATGTATCGGTCAAGGATATCTACACCGCCATGCTGACGGGAGCCGTACTGGTGATTGTGCCAAGACAGCTGTTTTCCACGCCGGCACCGCTGATGGATTACCTGTGTGAACATCAGGTTACCACGCTGATCTGGGCGGTTTCGGCTTTGTGTCTGGTAACGACTTTTCACGGGCTTTCGTATCGTGTGCCGACCACTGTCCGCAAAATTCTGTTCAGCGGCGAGGTTATGCCCCGAAAGCATCTGAGGGAATGGCAGCAGTTTCTGCCCGATGCCCTCTATGTGAATTTATACGGTCCCACCGAAATCACCTGCAACTGTACCTATTACATCTTGGAAAATGGCAGAGATTACCCGACAGGACTTCCGATTGGTCAACCGTTCCCGAATGAAGATGTCTTTCTGCTAAATGAACAGCACCGTCTTATCACAGAAGCCGGTCAGACCGGTATGATTACGGTACGCGGCACCGCTCTGGCACTGGGTTACTATCACGACACGGCAAAAACCGCCGAAAGTTTTATTCAAAACCCTCTGCATTCCCTGTATCCCGAAACCGTCTATCTGACCGGTGATTTAGGACAGTGGGGCGAAGACGGTCTGCTGTATTACTGCGGTCGTGCGGATAACCAGATCAAATATCAGGGACACCGCATTGAACTGGAAGAAATCGAACGTTCCATGAATGCCATGGAGGGCGTGGAACGGTGCATCTGCGTATTCGATGAAAAGCGTCAGCGGCTCAAGGGGTTCTATGTCGGCACGATCGACAAGAACGAACTGCACCGCCGCATGACGGAAACCCTGCCGCCGTTTATGGTGCCGGGATATCTGCGGGCTATCGACACCATTGTGCTGAACAAAAACGGCAAGCTGGACCGCAAAGCAACATTGGCCCTGATAGGAGGCGGCTGAACATGGATGCTTTTTTGGAACAGCTTATCAAAGAAAGCCCCACAGCGGCGTATGTCTTTGATGCGGCTGTACTGAAGGACAGAATGGCCTTCCTGCGGAAGGCTCTGCCCCAAGATATCGCTTTGTGCTATGCTGTAAAGGCGAACACCTTTATTATCAAAGAAGCGGAACCGTTGGTGGAGCGGCTGGAAATCTGTTCACCGGGAGAAGCCGCTGTCTGTCAAGCTCTTGACGTTGACAGCCGTAAAATGGTGATTTCCGGTGTCTATAAAACCCCTGCATTTATTGAACAGCTTGTTTCCGGCGGCACCTTTGAAGGTATCCTGACGGCAGAATCACCGCTTCAGTATGCAATGTTCTGCCGCTTGGCTTCACAGTATCATATTCCTTTGCGGGTACTGCTCCGACTGACCAACAACAGTCAGTTCGGCATGGATGCGGCGGCCGTGGAAACTATTGTACGGGAACGGGAACAACACCCGCTTATCACCTTGGCGGGGATTCAGTATTTTTCCGGGACACAAAAGACATCGGTCGGCAAATATGCCCGTGAATTGCGGGCGTTAGACAGCTTTCTGCAAAAACTGCGGGACAGCTATGGCTATACCGCACAGGAATTGGAATACGGCACCGGCTTTCCGGTATCGTATTTTGCAGGAGAGGAGCTGGACGAATCCGCCCTGCTGCAAGAGTTTTCCGCTTTGCTGAACGGCATGACCGTCCGCCCGAAAATCATCTTGGAGATTGGCCGCAGTATAGCGGCGGCCTGCGGTACTTACTATACGCATATTGTGGATATCAAAGAAAACAAAGGACAAGCCTACGCCCTAACGGACGGCGGTATGCACCATATCGTCTATTTCGGTCAGTCCATGGCGATGAAACAGCCGTATGTTTCCGTATTGGGCAAAACAGCAGAAGCCCCGATAGAAACCTTCTGGACGGTGTGCGGCTCTCTCTGCACGATGAACGACATCATGGTCAAACAGCTTCAGCTCCCGCCGATAGCCATAGGCGATGTGCTGTGCTTTGAGCGGGCCGGAGCTTACTGCATGACAGAAGGGCTGTCACTGTTCCTGACAAGAGAACTGCCGGCCGTGTATATTACACGAGCCGATGGAACGGTTTATCAGGTACGCCGACCGTTTGATGTACAAAGTCTGAACGTGCCTGTGTATGAAAAAATCAAATAACAAAGAAAGGATGTTGAACAATGGACAGATTGATTGAAATTTTGGAGGATATCCAGCCCGATGTGGATTACGCTAACTGCACGAACCTGATTGACGGTCATTTTCTCAGCTCTCTGGATATCATTTCCCTGATCGCCGAATTAGAGGAAGAGTATGATATTACCGTGCCGGCGGTGGAAATAGTGCCGGCGAACTTTAACTCGGTGGACGCTATGCGAAAAATGATTGAACGGCTTCAGGAGGATTTTTAATCCATGGACTTGTCTTTTTTGCTGGCCGGATGCGGTCAGACAATGACATCGTTTTTTGTGCCGACTTTTTTGTTCCTGTTTTTGCCGGGCTGTATACTGCTCTACAGCATTGTGCCGCAAAAAGCCAAAAAGTATGTACTTTTGATTGTCAGCTATGTATTCTATTGGCTGGTAAGCGGTCCTTTGATACTGTATCTGCTGTTGTCAACGGTTTCGGTGTTTGGCTTCGGGCTATGGCTGGAAAAAATTCAGAATCGGATGAAAACCGCTCTCAAAGCTCTGCCAAAAGAGGAACGAAAAGCCGCCAAACCGGCGTATATCCATGAACAGCGCTGTGTCGTGGCATTAGCGGTGATCATACATATCGGGTTCCTGTTGGTGATTAAGTATTCCGGCTTTCTGATAGGCAATCTTAACGGCATTCTGTCTGCCTTTGACAGTCCGGTTCGTTTTGGGGTGCCGCAGTATCTGATGCCTATCGGCATTTCGTTCTTTTCTTTGCAGGCAGTGTCGTATATCGTCGATGTTTATCACGGTTTGATACCGGCTGACCACAAATTCTTTCGTCTGGCACTGTTCATGAGCTTCTTCCCGCAAATTGTGGAAGGTCCCATTGTGCGATACCATCAGACCGCAGAATCCCTTTGGAATGTCAAGCCGATTCAGTATCGAAACCTCACGATGGGCTTACAGCGGCTTCTGTACGGCATGATGAAAAAGGTCGTGGTGGCTGACCGTTTGAATCCGCTGGTGGAAAATATCTTTGACAAGGCCAATCAGTTTGACGGCGGTATTATTGCACTGGGGGCGGTTTGCTATACCATACAGCTGTATATGGATTTTTCCGGTGCGATGGATGCCGTGGTCGGTATTGCCGAAATTTTCGGCGTGACCATGCCCGAAAACTTTGAACGCCCGTTTTTCTCCCGCACCATTTCCGAATTCTGGAAACGGTGGCATATCTCCTTGGGTGCTTGGTTCAAGGATTATATTTTCTATCCGATTACAGCGTCCAAACGCATGAAAAACCTGACTTCATCCGCCCGCAAAAAAATCGGCAATCATTTTGGCCCCTTGTTGGCGGGCAGTATTGCCCTGTTTTGTGTCTGGTTCTGCAACGGCTTGTGGCACGGAGCGGCCTGGAGCTTTATCTTCTTCGGTATGTATCACTTTGTGCTGATTCTGCTGGGGAATGTCATCAGTCCGGCGGTCAAAAAAGTCAACACTGCCCTGCACCTTCGCCCGGAAAGCCGCGGCTATCGCTATATGCAGATGATTCGGACAACCCTGTTAGTTGTCATCGGTGAACTGTTTTTCCGTGCCAACGGACTGTCTTCCGGCTTCCGGCTGTTCGGCAGAATATTCACCACCTTTAGTGTTACCGGTCTGAACAGCGAAACGCTGACAAAATTAGGGGTCGATGCACAGGATTTGTTGATTGTGGGTCTGACGGTGCTGATTGTCTTTGCGGTGAGCCTGATGAACGAAAAAGGTATCCGTGTGCGTGAACGGCTCGAAAAGCGTCCGTTAGTACAGCGATGGGTTGTGCTGTATGCGCTGATTCTGTATATTGTCATCTTTGGTGCCTATGGGTTCGGCTATATTCCGGTCGATCCGATGTATGCACAGTTTTAAGGGGGTGCCGTCATGAAAAGTACCGTGAACCATACCCTGCGAGCCCTGGTGTTTATCCTGATTCTTCTTTTGCTGATGACAGGGGTATCTTATGCCATGATGCCCCGTGACAATACGGAAGCCCAGTGGAACCATGATGTTTCCGCCAATGCTTTTCGGGCAGAGCCGGCGTATACCCTCGATACGGCCTTTTTTGGGGACAGCGAAGTCTACAACGGCATTATGCCGCTGTATATCTGGAATCAGGAAGGCATCACTTCCTATTGCTGCAGCAGCAGTAAACAGAATCTGTGGTATACCTTTCAGCTGATGCTGGATGTTTTTCAAACACAATCTCCGAAAATTGTTTTTCTGGAAGTCAGCACTATTTTACGGTATTTCACGCTGGATAATTTTCTGCTTCATGGGGCAGAAGTGCTTTGGCCGGTGCTGAAGTACCATGACCGCTGGAAAATCATCAGTGTTGCCGATATGTTTGCGGAAACGCAGTACACCTATATCCACAACGAAAAAGGATACCATTTTTCCAAGGATATCAACCCTGCCCGCACCGACCAATACGGCAAGCCTTCGTCCGCTTATCATCAGATTTCGATGATAAACCGGCTGTATGTGCAGTCGATTGTCGCTTTGTGTCGCAGCCGCAATATCGAATTGGTATTGATCAGCATCCCCAGCACCAAAAACTGGAATATGTCCAAGCATAACAGCATTGAAAAGTTAGCCGATGAATTAGGGCTGACGTTCCTTGACATGAACCTCATGACGAATGAAGTGCCGATTGACTGGTCACATGACACGAGAGATAAAGGTGACCACCTGAACATTTACGGCGCACAGAAGGTTTCTGCCTATCTGGGTCGCTATCTGCGGGATACCGGGCTGTTTGTCAGCCACAAAAAAGACCCCGCCTATGCGGAATGGGATGAATGCGTATCGGCCTTTGTCAACAAACACGCCGCCGCACGAACCATCGACTGGACATAAATGTTGGGGCTTTGCCCCAAACCCCATTGGGGGAAAACTTTTTCTGGCGAAAAAAAGTTT
>CADCOZ010000350.1 GCA_902803125.1 uncultured Ruminococcus sp. | reverse complement strand
TTGGGGGGTCTCGCCTGTCGGCTCGGTCCGGTCGCTTTGGCCTTACGGCCAAGGTGTCCACTGGACACCCGCTCTCCTTTTTTTCGTTAGAAAAAGGTTTCCCCCAAGAGGCTGGCGGGTGGAAAGGATTTCCGTGTACTGGGAAGTTGAACAACTGCCATACGCCGGTCATTTACAATTTTGTAACGGATACCAGAAAAAAGGATAAAAACTTGCATTTTACATACCCTTTGTGTTATAATTTGAGGGATATATAAGGCAAAGCCGACCGTACACCTTTGCTTTATCATTGACATATTTTGTACGGAGAAATGCGGAGTGATGCTATGGCACAGCTATGTCTTGGCTGTATGCAAAAGAACAACGGAGAAAAGGTTTGTCCTATCTGCGGTTTCAACCGTGATGCGGTGCAGAATGCGCCCTTTTTGCCCCTCGGTGCCGAATTGCAGGACGGTAATTATATTGTCGGCAAAAAGCTCAGCAATAACGCCGAAGGAGCCAAATATATCGGCTTCAGCAAAACAATGGGTACAAAAGTCATTATCAGCGAGTTTATGCCCGCCGGTATCTGCGGCCGTGCCAACGGCAAAAAGAAAGTCGTTATCAGAGGCGGCTATGAGGAACAGTTTGCACAGATGAACGAGGAATTCCTCAGCTATTACCGCAGTATTGCCCGTTTGAGAGAAATTACGGCAATTGCCCCTATCTTTGATATTTTCAGCGAAAACGGCGTATCCTATACGGTATCGGAAGCCTATGAGTCCATTCCGTTCACCGAGTATATCAACCGCCGCGGCGGCAGTATCGACTGGAACACGGCTCGTCCGCTGTTCATGCCGCTGATTACGGCTTTGTCGGCTCTTCACGCCTCCGGCATCGGTCATTATGCGATTTCCCCCGATAATTTAGTGGTGACCTCTTCCGGCAAGCTGCGTCTGACCGATTTTGCCCTGAAAGAATTCCGTCAGACCGGCGGGTTCTTCGAACCGGAACTGATGGACGGCTGTGCCGCTCCCGAACAGTATAAAGACATCGGTGTTTTGGATGAAGCAACGGATATCTACGGCTTCACCGCCACCCTGTTCTATGCCCTGACCGGCCGTCTGCCTGAAAACAGCAACGAACGCAAGCCGGACGGCAAGCTGTCTATTCCGACCTCTGTCTTTAAGCGTCTGCCGCCGCATATCGTATCGGCACTGGCTGACGGTTTGCAGGTACAAAAACTGAGCCGTATTGCCACGTTTGAAGAAATGCGTAACCAGCTGTCTTCGGCTCCGACCGTTAAGGCCATTCAGAACGAAGCCACCCGTGACGCTATTCAAAGCGAAGTGGCAGAAAACTACACTCCCCGCAAAAAAGACGGTGTTCCCGGCTTTGTTTGGGGCATTCTGACCGTTTTAGCGTGTTTGCTGATTCTGCTGGGGGCGGGTATCTATTGGATCTCCAATAATCCCGATTCCTTCAACAGCTTTATTTCCGGCAAATCCGAAAACACCGAAGAGGAATCCGTCATAGATGAAGACAACCCCGACATGGTAACGATTCCGAATTTAGTCGGCCAGCGTTATAACGATTTAGTGGCGAAGCTCGGTAATAATCCTGACTTTGTCCTCATCAAAACCGAAGACGAAATCAGCGACAAGGTGGAGGAAGGCGTGATTAAGTCACAGAGTCCCGAAGCCGGCCTCACCGCCAACAAGGGCGTAACGATTGTGGTAACGGTCAGCATGGGTTCTGCCGAAAGAGAACTGCCCGTTATCGCCGGACAGTCCATTGAAACAGCCGTGCGGGCCTTAAATGCCCAAGGCTTCATCGCTTCCGGTGTTTATGTGTCCAGCGAAACCGTCGAAGCCGGCAAGGTTATTGGCTATACCAGCCACAGTGCCGGTGACAAGGAACGCTACGGCTCCACGGTGGTTATCCAAATCAGCACCGGCCCCGAACCGTAATCTGTCTTAAAACCACTGGCCGCCAAAGCAATGTGCGTGAAGGCACCACACAGCGGCAGGAAAAGTGCCAACCCGATCAAGTAAGCAAAAAGCGTGGGACTTTCCATCAGAAAGTCCCACTGCCTTTTCTTAATATCATTCAAAAATGGAGGAATACTATGTCACAGGATATCAATAGCACAGAAATGCTGAACAGCGAGGAAAACAGCACCCCTATGACAGCCGAAACAGAAGAAAAGACAGAGGATGTCAGCCCCAAAGCCAAAAAGAAAAAACTCCTTTCACCGGAAAGAATCGAAATCATCGTTGCCATTTTTCTTGGCATCACGGCTTTGCTGACCGCATGGGCCACTTGGATCGGTTCTCTGCACGGCGGCAACCAGTCCACTAACTACACCAAAAGCAACAATCTGGCCTCAGAAGGCAACGCCGAATATAATGCCGGTATGCAGCTGTATTTATCGGATTTGATGGCGTGGAACACCATGCTGGAATACTCCTTTGACAAACAGCTGGCCGCCGCCGCCGGTCAGACCTTAGAGGTACAGTTGATTGAAGGCAAGCTGAGTACCTATGCCGAACAAAACTGCAGTGCTATCATGATTGAGGCCATCGGCAAGATGGATGAAAACATGACCTCGCCTTTTGAGGTAGAAGGAACCATGGAGAAGTATTTTGAGGCAGCCAATGAACTGCTTGCACAATCCAGAGAACTGTTGGAAGAAGGTCAGCGTGACAACGCCAACGGTGATGCGTATAATCTGGTTAACGTCATCTATTCCGTGGTGCTGTTCATGCTCGGTATTGTCGGTATCTTCAAGAGTCTGCCCAACCGTGCCGTGGTACTGGTGATTGCCATCATCGGTGTCCTGCTGGCTACTATCTATATGTTTACCATTCCCATGCCGACAGGCTTTAACCTCCTGAGCTTCTTTGGAGCCGGCTGATAAAGCAACATTAACCATAACATAAGAACACCCCTGAAACCCGCACAAACAGCGGACTTCGGGGGTGCTTCTTTTTAAGCGTCAAATAAACAGCGTATAGAACCCACGGAACAGGAACCGTATCCCGATCCGTATCATCTATTACAATCGGTTCTCCGTCAGCCTCCCCGCAAGCGAGGCATTAACAACCCTCAGCACAGACGTATCCGCATAGCTTTTACAGACAGGGCTGATGTCACCGTACCAGACGATCCTGTCATCAATGACTGTAAATTTCTGAAAAACACGGTCTTGCCGAATAACAGAAACCCTATCAGGCCATTCAGTCGGGAGTATTTCAGAAAATGAAGTTATCAGCGTAAGATGGACACTCTCCGGCAGCTTTCCGACAAGTCCCCTTAACATACGCTCATCGACCTTTGGAGAGCATATGGTTATATCCGAAACACTTGAGGCCATATCCTGTTCCCATTTTTCCGGATATGATTTGTTATCATAGATCAAATCGCTTTCCGATGTATCCGAACCGCCGAAAGTATAGCCCAGCTCTGCATATCCCTTCATCCTCTTGCGGTACATTCTGTCCAAGGTCGGAACAAACAGGTCAACATAATCATAGACGCAGATTTCTGTTTTACCCTCACAGTTACGGTGCAGGCGGCCGACATACTGTGACAGCCGTCCCTTCCAGGATATCGGCATAGCAAGGAAAAGCGTATCCAGTCTTGGCTCGTCAAAGCCCTCGCCGATGTATTTCCCGATAGCAACGATTACGAGGTTTTCATCCTGCGGAACAGCCTTGACGGCTGCTAATTTCAGCCTTTTATCCTTCGCACCGTCCTGACCGCTGAGCAAGAAAAGATTCCTGCATTTTCCGTCAAGCACCGCATATATTCCTTCTGCGTGTTCCGTTCGCTCGGTAAGTATGATAATGTTTTTGCCTTTTGCATATTCAGCGATAACATCCTCTATGATTCGGGCATTTCTCATTTCATCGGTGCAAAGTAGAGAACACAGCTCTGTGTAGTTCATTTCCTGATGAGCGGTTCTGAATTCTGTGAATTTCGGAATAACTGTTCTCGGTATCCTATTTTCCAGCATCTGAGAAAGAGCATCCGCTTTGTAGCGAATCGAACCGCACTGCATAAAGATAATGGGCTGGTGTCCGTCCTGACGGATAGCCGTGGCCGTCAGACCGTAAACGTATTTTGCATTGACGGCTTTCAGCACCTTTTCAAAGCTGAACGCCGAAACATGATGGCATTCATCTACGATAACCAGTCCGTAATCCTTTACAAAGGGCTTTACCTCGTCACCCTTGACGACTGACTGCATGATAGCAATATCAACACATCCGTTCAGCGTATTCTTCCCTGCCCCAAGCTTTCCGATGCAGGAAGGCTTTTTTCTTCTTCCGGACTTTTGGGGCTGTTCTTCCGGTTTATCTTCAACTATCAGAAATTCAGACAAGGCTTTTTCCCACTGTTCAAGCAATGCGGATGAATGAACAAGTATCAGCGTATTCACCTTTCTCTGTGCGATAAGATAGGCCGCCGTGACCGTTTTGCCAAAGGCTGTTGTGGCAGACAATACCCCGATATCATTCGATAAAAGCGCATTGGCTGCTTCCTGCTGCTGCGGTCGGAGCGTACCGTTAAAGCTGACTTCCATCTGCTTTCCGGTTGTTCTCTCATCAGAAACTGCATAGGCCGCATGGACAGAATCCAAAATAGCCTTTACCTCTTCCTCGCAGCCTCTCGGCAGACAAAGATACTTTTCCGTTTCCTCGGAGCAGTCGATGATCCTCGGCTTATTAAAAACAGGCAGCCGCATCGCCTGCGATTTATAAAAATCAGGATTGATAAACGCCGCCGTCCTTTTCAGCTTATTGAGTGCCTTTTCGGAAATGCCCGATTTTTCGATATAGAGCATATTCGCCTTTGTGATATTGACCGTTTCAGGAAAGTCGGCTTTGGACAATGCCGGAATAACACCTTGCCGCCAAGGCTCTTCGCCCTCTGTAACAAGCTCCCCCAACTCCGCAGAACCGTTCAGCTCACTGATAAGCGATTGCAATCGGCTATTATTGATCTTTTTGATTCCGTAAAGATACGCCCACTGATCAGAATATGAAGTAAAACTATCGTCAACAAACTCGCTGTTACCCTTTTTTCTGGCCTGTCCCTGCAAGGGCAAAGCAATAAGATTACCGAAACCGCCCTTCGGCATGGTATCCTGATTCGGAAACATTCTGTCGTAGGACGCAAATTTCAACGTGTGCCTTTCCTCCATTGATTGGGTCAGGATACAGCTTCCAAGTTTTCTTGCATCCTTTGCACTGACGGCTTCGTCAAAGAATATCCACAGATGTGCGCCGTTACCCGAACGAGAACGTTCAACACTGCACGGGATATCATATCTTTTACAGATATCACGAACGGTACCCACATCTTCCTGCCAATGTTCCTCATCAAAGTCTATGGCCAGAAAGATCGTCATGTTCTCCGGCATAAGGGGATAAACGCCCACCACATCACGGCCAAACGCATCATCACCCTTGAGGTGCCGGAAAATATCCCTGTCAGTAATATGCGCAAAAGCCGCATTGGGACAACCGGAGCATTTATATTTTTTCTTATCGCATACACCGTACTGCCATTCATTATGACAGACCGGCATATATCCGCCCTGCCCTGTTTTGGTATTGTAATACCGTTTTGCAAAAACATCTCGTCGGCCTATAAACAGGGACTTAAAAAGCTCTATCTTTTCCTGCGGAGAGACATATTTATTGAATGGCTTTGATGCGTTACTGTCCGCTTCCGTTTTTGCAGTTTTAGCCTGTGGAGATATCTGTTCCGCTTTTTTGGGTGCTTCTTCCTGTTTCTTGACCAGTTCGTTCCAATCTGATTGACTGCAAAAGAACGATTCTCCGTTTTCATCTTTGCAAAGAACAAACATTTCTCCTGTTATAAGGTTTTTGATCTCGCTGATATATTCGTATCGGTGGGTATGGAATGTGACCATTGTTTTGTTTTCATTTTTCATTTTCAAAATCTCCATCAGAAATAATGCTCACTAAGCAAGGACTGAAGTATATTATCGCCCCTGCTTCTGATATGATATGTATTTATTTACATCATACACAGAAAGGTCAACTTTTTCAAGCGGATATTATCCGATTTCAAAACTTTTTCAAGGCAATTTTGTGATTTCGCAACTTTTTCAAACTTTATTGTTTTCTCTTCAAGCTGCCAGTCCACGCCTTTTGGAGAGTAATTCACTTTTTGATTTTTCTAAAACTTGGAAACTGCTATACTTGCAGGCAAAAAGTAAATGTAAAAAAACGGGGAACCGCACGGTAAGCGGCTTCCCGTCATTTTTGAATCATTCCCACTCATTGGTCAGTTCCCGACTGGTTTCACCGATGAGGTTCCGCAGACTGGCCTGTTCTGTTCGCAATTGCGACAGCATCAAGGTTTGTTCCTCGATGGTCCGGTTCAGCTCCTTCATCTGCTTTTTTTCATCCTCAGTCGCCCCGCCGTTTTTAGCGGCCTGTTCTTCCAGTTCCCGCAGTTTTTTCT
>CADCOZ010000349.1 GCA_902803125.1 uncultured Ruminococcus sp. | reverse complement strand
TCGAAAAGCTCATCTTTCTCATACATTATTCACTATTCATTATTCACTATTCTTTATTTCTATCCTACCGAAAAGGAAGGAATCCGATAGTTGCCGTAGACAACGATAATAAAGGCCAAGGCACCGCAGATAACCGTGAAAACACTAAAAATAATCACGATCTTCATTTCTGACCAGCCGCACATCTCAAAATGATGGTGAATCGGACTCATCTTGAACAGCCGCTTGCCTTTCGTGGCCTTGAAGTAAAGCACCTGCAAAATCACGGAGAACATCTCAACGATATAAATCATACAAATCAGGATCAGCATAATCGGCATATCCAGCGCAAACGCCAAAGCACAAACATAGCCGCCAAGATACAGCGACCCGGTATCGCCCATAAAGACTTTGGCCGGATGGAAGTTCCACAGCAAAAAGCCCAGACAGCCGCCCGCTAAAGCCGCCGACATAATCGACACACCCATACGGCTGACATAGCTGGCAATCAGCATAAAGAAAATGGTCATGAAGAAGGTAACGGAACCGTCTAAACCGTCAATGCCGTCTGTCAGGTTCGCCGCATTGACCACGCCCACAATCAGGATAGCCGAAATCGGATAGTAGAAAATGCCGATATCCAGCATACCGCAGAAGGGAATGAAGGTTTCTGTCTTGCCGCCGAACAGGGCAATTGTCACCAGATAAGCAATTGCAACCACAAACTGAAGGATCAGCTTCTGTATGGCGGTCAAACCCAGACTGCGTTTTTTAACGGCCTTGATATAGTCGTCAATAAAGCCGATGGCACCAAAAGCCGCCGCCATGAACATACCCGCAAAAATTTTGGCACTCATCAGCGTTGTTTCCTGCACACCGAAAACATGATACAAGATGATGCAGGCCGTTCCCGCCACTAAGCTGGCAGTAATAAACAGGAAGCCGCCCATGATCGGTGTTCCCTGCTTGCTGTTGTGCCACTTTGGCCCTTCTTCACGAATCGTCTGTCCAAAGTGAATCTTTTTCAGGAACGGAATCAACCATATGCCCATCACACCCGCTATCACAAACGAAACGGCCGCCGCCAACACTGTCCATAATCCTGTCATAATTTTATTTCCACCTTTCAAGTACCTTCCGCTAAGAGCTTATTGCATATCTGAAAGCCTGTTTCTTATCTGCCCGCAGGGGGAAAGCCCTCCAACATTCCGGTCTACATGATGTTGTTGTCCTGATTAAAGGTCACCGTCACTACTGTATACGGTTCTACCTCGGTCTGCGGGGCAATATCTTGTGTTTTGGCATAACTGCGGCCTTCTGAAGAAAGCGAGCCTTTAATGCTGATGTTCAGGGAACATTCTGCCGCCAGCTGATTCACCTCTGTCAGCGACAGATTCGAGAAGTCCGGCACCAACACGTTCTGCACCGGTGTTTCTTCCGTATACAGCACCACCACACCGTCTTTGGGAATGGTCGTATAGGCACCCGGATTCTGGGCCACAATCGTTTTGCCGCTGCCGATTACCACCGGCTTCAGCTTGCCGTCGGTCACCATGGACTTGGCTTCTTCAACCGTGGCTCCCACATAGGCCCCCGTGGTGGTGTCCAGATTGCCCAGCTCAGCCGGTGAGTACACTCTTTCAACGCCAAGATAGGGCAGCACTTCACTTAAAATACTGCGGAAACAGGGACCCGCTACCGCCGAACCGTAATAGTTGATTTCCGGGTCAGGCGTATCGAAATAACAAATCAGGGCAATCTCAGGGTCATCTGCCGGGGCAAAGCCGCAGAAAGAACCGATATAGTCATCGGTCAGATTGCCTTCATCGTCCACCTTCTTTTGAGAAGTACCGGTTTTGGCGGCAATACGATAGCCGGGGATATAGCCGTTGGTGCCGCCGCCGCTGAGGACATTATGCTCCAACATCTTACAAACCTGCGCCGCTACCTCTTTAGAAATGGCCTGATGGCGTTCCTTGGGTTCGGTCGTCTTGACCACGTTGCCGTTAGCGTCCGAAATGCTCTGCACCACATAGGGAGTCATGAGCTTGCCGCCGTTAGCAATCGCCGCACAAGCCGACAGCATCTGAATGGGGGTGATTTTGAAGTTCTGACCGAAGGAAGCTACCGCCAAGTCGGTCAGATCCATGCCGCAGATACCGTCATTATTAAAGAACATATCCCCGCTTTCACCGGGCAGATCAATGCCGGTCGGCTCCGAAAAGCCAAACGCTAC
>CADCOZ010000348.1 GCA_902803125.1 uncultured Ruminococcus sp. | reverse complement strand
GTATCGGAAGGCACATCTGCCGCCCCAAGTACGGACGTATCGGAAGGCACATCTGCCGCCCCAAGTACGGACGTATCGGAAGGCACATCTGCCGCCCCAAGTACGGACGTATCGAAAGAGGCCTCTGCCGGAACGGATACATCCGATACGGCACATCAGCCGCCGCAAAAGGAAGAGCCGCCGGAACCCTTGGATGACAATATCCCCAAAATGAAACGGGGGGTTATCGTGGACGGCAAACGCAGTGACGGCACGTTCTGCACACAAATGATCTACTATGATGTTGAAAAGGAAGATTTAACCGATCCCATCAATCCGGCTTCGGGGCGTGTGCCTTCCGGTCAGTATGTGAATCCCACAGGCCGCAGTGAAGCCATTTTTTCAAGAGATATCAACGGGGATGACGTGATTGATATCCCTGTGGTCAGTCAGATGTTTGCATCTGTAGATGAAAGCGGTGCGGCGGTATGCAGTCAGGTGGCGTGGAGCGACTACGATGCCGGCGAGAAAAAGCTGGTCACGGTGCTGTATGCGGTGATGAATGTCAAGGACGGTTAGTATGTGTGTCTGCCCGACCGCTGGAACGGAAAAGTGACGGCTCGGAGTGATGCCGAAATGCGGAGCCTGTCGTTCTATCTCTGGAATTCGCAGACCTCTTCTTTGGGCGATAAACTGCTGACGATTTACCGCTTCACCGAACAGCAGTGGAACGAAGAAAATCAGGAAGATTATATTCGTCTGGATATTCAGGTGCAGAAAAGCAAGGCGGTGTTTGCGGCACAAATCTTCAAGACCAATGCCGATGACAGCTTGAACTTGTCTGCTGAAGAAGTAAAAAATTCTGTCTTTGCCATATAAAATAATCAGGAGGAAACAGCCATGAAAAGTATTTTAGTAGCCGAAGATGAAACTGCTATCCGTGAGTTTGTGGTCATCAATTTGGAACGGGCCGGTTATACGGTGACAGAAGCCGAAAACGGTGCTGTTGCCCTTGAAAAATACGAAAAAGCCAATGGTGCCATTGATATTGCCATTTTGGATATCATGATGCCCGAAAAGGACGGCTTGCAGGTATGCAAGGAACTGCGGAAACGCAACGGCGACCTTGGCATTATTATGCTGTCTGCCCGCACACAGGAGATGGATAAGGTTTCCGGCTTGATGCTGGGAGCCGATGACTATATCACCAAGCCGTTCAGCCCCACTGAATTGGTGGCCAGAGTGGATGCGCTGTATCGGCGTTTGGCGATTGCGGAAATGCGTTTGGAGAACAACTTCAAAGAAGAAATCCGTTCCGGCAATTTTGTTCTGAACCTGAAAAATCATTCGCTGATGAAGGACGGCAGACTGATTGAACTGACACAGGTGGAATTCCAGATTATGGAGTTTTTCTTTTCCAATCCCGGTCGGCCGCTGGACAGAAGCGACATTCTCAAATACGTTTGGGGCGAAGCCTACTACGGCGAAGAAAAAATTGTTGACGTGAATATTCGCCGTCTGCGGATGAAAATCGAAGATGTGCCGTCTTCCCCCAAATACATTATCACCGTTTGGGGACTGGGCTACAAATGGGAAACAGCCGGCAATACCTCTTCCTCTCATTGACACCATACGAGTGCAGGCTTGCACGAAACAGAGGACGTGTTTTTTCATTTGGCTGTCCTTTTTTGGCAGGACAGGTAACAGGTTTCTCAGAGGGGGGAGAAAGAATTGCGGGGTATTACGAAAAGATGGCTGATCAATACCTTTGGTGTGATATTGATTATACTGTTTGTGCTGGTGGTGGCGTTTGCGATTATTATCCAGAACGCCTATTATCAGGGTATCAGCCAGATACTGAACGGCCGTTCTTCCGAGCTGGTGAATATCTTTAATGATACGAATGACTTTATCCGGACGGCGAGGGTATATGTCGAGAATTTTCCCGACAAGGAACTGATGGAAATTATGGTTATCAACGAAGAAGGGCAGGCGGTCATTACGTCTACCGGCTTTGCCCCGGATAACCAGCAGAACCGCCCGGATTATACAGCGGCTTTGAAATCGGAAGATCATTATGCAGACTGGCACGGGAACCTTAGTTCCGGCGAAAATGTCATGGCACTGACCCGTGTGCTCTATGATGAAAACGGTGAACAGGTCGGTGCCATCCGCTATGTGGTGTCGCTGGAGGAAGCCGACAGGAAAATCTTTATCTCGATTGCGTTTGTGTGCCTGATCGGTGTGGTGATCCTGTTCTTTATCTTTTTGTCCAGTACATATTTTCTGCGGTCGATTGTGCGGCCGGTGCGGGAAATCAGCGAAACCGCCAAACGGATTGCACAGGGCGATTTTGAAGCGAGAATCAATAAATTCTATGATGACGAAATCGGTGATTTATGCGATACCATCAATTATATGGCGGGAGAACTGGGTACTTCCGACAGAATGAAAAACGAGTTTATTTCATCGGTTTCTCACGAACTGCGAACACCGCTGACAGCGATTAAAGGCTGGGCGGAAACGATGCAGTTAGACGGCTGTCAGGATCTGAAAACCGTTCAAAAGGGTATCAGCATCATCATCAAGGAAACAGAACGGCTGAACGGCATTGTGGAAGAAGTGCTGGATTTCTCCCGCATTCAGCAGGACAGAATGGTGCTGATTATGGATAAAATTGATATCTTGGCCGAGTTGGACGAGTCCATTTATATGCAGAGGGAACGAGCCAACGCCGAGGATAAGCACATTCTTTATGATGAGCCGGAAATGCTGCCGCCGGTTATCGGTGACCGCAACCGTCTGCGGCAGGTGTTCATCAATATCATTGACAATGCCCTGAAATATTCGGAGCCGGGCGGCGTGGTCAACGTCCATATTGCACAGGTGGAGGATACCATAGAAATTGTGATTGCGGACAACGGCTGTGGTATTCCTGCGGAGCATCTGCCCAAGGTCAAGCAAAAATTCTATAAAGCCAATCAGACGGTCAGGGGTTCGGGTATCGGCTTGGCGGTAGCGGACGAAATCATCCGTCTGCACAAAGGAACCCTGAACATTGACAGCGTTGAAAATGTCGGCACGACCGTGACCATTACCCTGCCAATTGTGCGGCCGCCCCTCCCCGAAGAAACCGAGTCTGATGCTACACGGTAGCTACCCTGGGGAAACCCCTTTTCTGGCGAAAAAAGGGGTTTCCCCAGACCCCTTCCCGAAATTCGCTGACTTGAGTTCGTCAAACATTATTCACTATTCTTTATTATTTATTTCTCCCCTTCCCGAAATTCGCTGATTTGGTCTGAATCAACATTATTCGTTATTTCCCTCCTTCCCGAAATTTGCTGTGTTTTAAGGCAACATTCCGGTCAATCAAAGTCAGCGAATTTTGAAAGGGGGCTTGGGGGAAAACTTTTTTTCGCCAGAAAAAGTTTTCCCCCAATGGGGTTTGGGGCAAAGCCCCAACATTATTAAGGAGTGAAGGAAACATGAAAAAGGAAAAGAAACAAAAGCCGCAGAAAATTACTTCTATCGGCGGTCAGGCACTGATGGAAGGTATTATGATGCGGGGACCTTTGAAAACAACTGTCGGCGTTAGAAAAAATGACGGCAGTATCGAACTGGAAGAAATACAGCCGCTGAACCTGACACAAAAATATAAACTCCTGCGTTGGCCGATTCTGCGGGGGGTGGCCGGTATGATTGATTCCCTTGTTACCGGCAACAAAGCATTGATGCTTTCCGCCGACAAGGCTATGGAAGGCACAGAAGTGCCGGAAGAAGAACTCAGTAAGTTCGATTTGTGGCTGGACAAGCACTTTGGCGAAAAAGCCGTCAGCTTTATCATGGGGGCTTCTGTGGTGCTGGCGGTCATCATCTGTATCGCCGTGTTTTTCTTTGTGCCGACACTGCTGTTTAACTGGCTGGCTTCGGCCTTCCCTTTCTTGAATGACCATATGATCTGGCGGTCAGCCTTTGAAGGAATCCTGCGGATTATCCTGTTCTTGATTTATATGGCTCTGGTCACCCTTAACAAGGATATCAAACGGGTGTTTCAGTATCACGGGGCAGAACATAAGACGATTTTCTGCTATGAACACGGTTTGGAACTCAACGTGGAAAATGTGCGTGTGCAAAGCCGCTTTCATCCCCGCTGCGGCACCAGTTTTATTGTGCTGATGCTGATTGTCGGTATCCTGATTGGTTTGTTTATTCCGTTTACCAATGTTTTTCTGAGAACAGCCGTTAAGATTCTTCTTCTGCCCCTGACGGTCGGCATAGGGTATGAGCTGATCCGACTTTGCGGACGGCATGATAATATTGTCACAAGAATAATTGCCGCCCCCGGTGTCTGGATGCAGCACCTTACCACCAAAGAACCCAAAGATGAGATGATTGAAGTAGCGATTGCCGCTATGAAGGATGTCATTCCCGAAAACGGCGAGGATATTATCCGATGACGGTGCGGGAAGGCTTTCGGCTGGCTCAACAGCAGATGTCTGCCGCAGAAGCCCGTTACCTGCTGAAAGAATTGTTCGGCTGGGGACTGTCCGAGCTGACCGAACGCCGGCGGGAACCGCTGACAGCTGAACAGGAACAGCATTTGCGGCAGGTGCTGACACAATTGAAACAGGGTCAACCTCTGCAATATCTTTTGGGGCATTGTCCGTTTATGGACAGGGATTATTTTGTGGGCGAAGGGGTTTTGATTCCCCGTGATGATACAGAAGTCGCCGTGCGGCAGGGTCTGTCTTTCCTGCGGCACGTCAAAGCACCGAATGTGATAGATTTGTGTGCCGGCAGCGGCATTATTGCCCTGACGATAGCGGGGGAATGTCCCGATGCACGGGTAACCGCCGTTGAGAAAGAACCGGCGGCTTTGGACTATCTGCGGCGAAATGTACAGCGGCATGGAGCCAACCGTGTTGAGGTTGTGGCGGGAGATATCTTTGTTTATCATGAACAGGTGCCGGATGACTCCGTGGATTTGTTGGTATCGAACCCGCCGTATATCCGCACGGACGAACTGCCGCACCTGCAAAAAGAGGTACAGCATGAACCGGTCACGGCTTTGGACGGCGGTGCGGACGGTCTGCGGTTCTATCACTGTATAGCGGCTCATTGGCTGTCTAAACTCAAAATTGGCGGCGGGGTCGTATTGGAAATAGGGGAAGAACAGGGACAAGCTATAGAAGAAATGCTGTCACAGTACAATATTACGGACATTAAAATCCTGCAAGACATACAAGGACTTGACAGGGTAATATTTGGGACTAAAAAAGCCTGATTGGACACCGTTGGCGATGGGCAAGGCTTGCATTTTTGTTCGGAACAGGGTATAATCATAGTACCGAAACGAAAAAAGCGATGACCCATGAAAGGATGAAAAGATATGGCATTTGATAAACAAAAAGCACTGGAAACGGCCTTGGCACAAATTGAAAAGCAATTCGGCAAGGGGGCCGTTATGCGTTTGGGACAGAATCCTGCGATGCAGGTAGATGCTATCTCTACCGGTTCTCTTTCGCTGGATATGGCGTTGGGAATCGGCGGTTTGCCCAAGGGAAGAATTACCGAAATCTACGGCCCGGAATCGTCCGGCAAAACTACGCTGGCTCTGCACTGTATTGCAGAAGGACAGAAAAACGGCGGTGTGGCCGCTTTTATAGACGTTGAACACGCCCTTGACCCGGTGTATGCCAAAGCGTTGGGCGTGGATATAGATGCCCTGCTGGTTTCACAGCCGGACACGGGCGAAGATGCTTTGGAAATCACCGAAGCGTTGGTGCGTTCGGGTGCGATTGATGTCATTGTGATCGACTCCGTGGCGGCTTTGGCTCCCAAGGCAGAAATTGAAGGCGATATGGGTGCTTCTCATGTCGGCTTACAGGCCAGATTGATGTCGCAGGCTCTGAGAAAATTGGCGGGTGTTATTTCAAAGGTCAACTGTGTGGCCATTTTCATCAACCAGCTGCGTGAAAAAGTCGGTGTGATGTTCGGCAATCCCGAAACCACCCCCGGCGGACGTGCTTTGAAGTTCTATGCTTCGGTGCGGCTGGATATCCGCAAGGTGGAAACGCTGAAGGCCGGCGGTGAAATGGTCGGTTCGCATACCAGAGCCAAAGTGGTGAAGAATAAAATTGCCCCGCCGTTCCGTGAAGCGGAGTTTGATATTATGTATGGCGAAGGTATTTCCCGTGTGGGCGAGCTGTTGGATTTGGCGGTCAGCATTGACATTATCAAAAAGAGCGGAGCATGGTTCTCTTATGAAGGCAATCGTATTGCACAGGGACGTGACAACGCCAAGCAGTATCTGAAGGATCATCCGGAGATTGCCCAGAAGATTGAACAGGAAGTGCTGGCACATAAAGACCAATTCAATTTTGCCAAGTCTTCCAAATCGAGCAAGGGCAAATCCGCCAAGGACGGAAAAGCAGAAGCAACTCCGGTTGAAGACAGCGTATCCGAGGAATTAGCGGAAGCGATGACCGAAGGACAGACACCCGCTTCAAGGGTGGGCGATGTCAGCTTGGATATTGTAGTAGACGATGAGTGAGTATTTAATAACGGCGGCAGAAGAACGCAAAAAGGGCTTGACGGCACTGTATCTTGACGGCGAATATGCTGTCAGCGTCGATACGGTGACGTTGGCCTCTTTTGGCTGTACGGCAGGGAAAGTTATCACGGATGAGCAGCTGCACGAACTGCTGGCCGCCTCGAATCTTCACCGAGCCAAAGAAAAAGCCCTTTATTTGTTGGAATACCGCAGTCGTACCCGTCGGGAGCTTTACGATAAGCTGTCGCCTTTGTTTGGCGAAGAAGCCGCCGAAACCGTTTTGGAACGTCTGGAGGATTTGGGACTCGTCAATGATGAAGCCTTTGCCCGTGACTATGCCGAACAGTTGTTGGAGCGAAAGCATTTTTCACGGGAGCGGACGGCCTTTGAGCTGATGAAGAAGGGCATTGACCGTGACACCATCGACACGGTTCTGGACGAGTTTGAAACAGACCCGTGTGAGCAGATACAGGCGTTGCTGTCTACCAAGTTTGCCCGCCGTCTTTCCACCGAAAAAGACCGTATCCGCACCGTTAACGCCCTGAAAGCGATGGGCTTTCATTGGCAGGATATCCGTGAAGCTATGGAACTTTTTACCTCAGGATAGCCACTTGGGGGAAACCTTTTTCTAGCGAAAAAAAGTTTTCCCCCAAACCCCCTTCCAAAAATCGCTGTGTTGTGTGTCCGAAAACTGGATGCAGAATAACAAAGGTCCAGCGTCACGCTGGTCGCTGTGTTGTGTGTCCGAAAACTGGCCGTGCTAAAGCTGACGGAGCCTATAGAGGTTTTGCACGGCAGGAGCTTGAAAGACAACAACAGAAAAGTTTCGCTCAAGCCTTTTCAAAGGCTTGCGGGGTCCAGGGGCAGAGCCCCTGGTGGGGTTTGGGGCAAAGCCCCAACGGGGTC
>CADCOZ010000347.1 GCA_902803125.1 uncultured Ruminococcus sp. | reverse complement strand
GGAAAGAAAAATGATATAATCAATATGAATATCAGCAGTGTCTTTATGACAAATTTCCCTGCTGAAATAAAACAAAGGAGAAGATTTTCTATGAACGCAAAGAAAATCACCAAGCGTGTTGTAGCAATCGTTCTCACCGTGATGATGGCGTTGACTTGTTTTGTACTGCCTTCCGTAATGGTTCAGGCGGCCGATCCGACAATTGTCAACATTCATTATCTGCGTGACGATGGCAGCTATGGCGAATGGGATGTGTGGGCATGGGCAGACGGCCTTGACGGTGCCGGCTATGCTTTCACAGACAACGGTGATGCCAATGGTGCGGTTGCTACCATTACCATCACACAATCGACACCCCGTCTTGGCTTCATCATCAGAAAGCCTGACTGGAGTGCCAAGGACCCCGAACCCGATCGTTATGTCGATCTCAGTTCCGTTGTTTCCGGTACAGTAGAAGTTTACTGCAAGACCGGCGTAGAGGCTTTTGAAACCGACCTGAGCGGTGCTGTTCAGGGTCTGAAGGTAAAGACAGCCGCTGCCGATTCCAAAACCAACATCAACATCACTTTCACGATGGCTCCGACAGCCGAAGATGATGTAAAGGCAGAAGACTTTACTATCGCTTCTGCTTCCGGTGCTCAGGTTGCGGTTGCTTCTCTGGAAATGACCTCTGACACAACCTGCAAGCTGACCATGGCTGAAGAGCTGGACTATGCCAAGGAGTATACCATTACTTTTGGCGGTGCTACCATGGCTCTGACCATGCCGGATTATTTCTCCAGTGCAGAGTTTGAAGAGGCTTACACCTACACCGGCGACGATTTAGGCGTTACTTTCCATGGTTATGAACCCTTTGTTCGTGTATGGGCTCCGACAGCAGAAAGAATGGAAATCAACCTCTATACAGAGGGCAACGGCGGCGAAGCCGAGCAGATCATCGAGATGGTTCCCGATGAAAAGGGTACCTGGTATGCCGCTCTGTATCAGAGTGACTATGGCAAGTACTACACCTTTACAGCTTATTTTGACGGCAAAGTGAACGAGGACATCGTTGACCCCTATGCCAAGGCTGTTGGTGTCAACGGCAAAAGAGGCATGATCGTTGATCCTTCCGCTATCACCCCCGATGGCTGGGACGCTGATCAAAGACATACTTATGCCAATGTTACCGACATGGAAATCTATGAACTGCACGTCAGAGATTTCTCCATCGCTGAAAACAGCGGTATTTCCGATGCCAACAAGGGCAAGTATCTTGCCTTTACAGAAACAGGCACCACCACACCTGACGGTATTCCCACCGGTATTGACCACCTGAAGGATCTGGGCATCACTTCCGTGCATCTCCTGCCCGTATATGATTACGGTTCAGTTGATGAAACCAAGCTGGACAAGGCTCAGTACAACTGGGGTTATGATCCGGTTAACTACAATGCACCCGAAGGTTCCTACTCTTCCGACCCGTATCACGGCGAAGTCAGAGTAAAGGAATTCAAGCAGATGGTGCAGGCTCTCCACGAGGCCGGCATCGGCGTGATTATGGACGTGGTTTATAACCATACCTATAACACCCAGTACTGCTTCAACCAGCTCGTTCCCGGCTACTTCTACAGACCCGGTCAGAACACCTCCGGCTGCGGCAACGATGTGGCTTCCGAACGTTCCATGGTCAGCAAGTTCATTGTTGACTCTGTAAAGTATTGGGCTTCACAGTATCATCTGGACGGTTTCCGTTTCGACCTGATGGGTATTCTCGATGCGGACACCATGAATGCGGTTCGTGCCGCTGTTAACGAAGTCGATCCCACCATCATCATCTACGGTGAAGGCTGGAATATGCAGTCCAAGCCCACCAAGGATGTCAAGACAGCCAACTACACCAACGCCGCTTCCACACCCGGTATCGCTTACTTCAGCGACACCATCCGTGATGCCATCAAGGGCAGCGTCTTTGAGGCTACCGAACCCGGTTATGTTAACGGTGATGCCAGCTTCTATAAGAAGATTTTAGCGGCTGTTCAGTATACCAAGTCCTGGTCACCCTCTCCGAGCCAGATCATCAACTATGCTGACTGCCACGATAACCTGACCCTGTGGGATAAGATTCGCTCCACCAGTCCTGATGACAGCGAAGAGGATCAGATCCGCATGAACAATTTGGCGGCTGTGATCGTTCAGACGGCGCAGGGCGTTCCGTTCATGATGAGCGGTGAAGAATTCCTCCGCACCAAGACCAAGGATGACGGTACCTTCGAGCATAACAGCTATGCTTCTCCGGATTCCGTCAACAAGCTGGACTATGACAGAGTCGGCACCTATGCGAATGTTTATAACTACTACAAGGGCCTGATTGCCTTCCGTAAGGCGCATCCGGCTCTCAGAATGGCTACCGCAGAAGATGTAGAAGCGAACTTTGTGGAAGCGCTTGACAGCGTAACCAAGGGTGCTGTAGCCTACACCATTAAGGGCGGTGCCAACGGCGAACCCGCCGAAGAAATCATGGTTGTTTATAACGGTCTGACCACCGAAGCCGAACTGACCCTGCCCGAAGGCGAATGGAATGTATTCGTCAACGATGAGAAGGCCGGCGATCAGGTTCTGGCTACCGTTTCCGGCACCATTACCGTTCCGAGAATTTCCGGTATGGTTCTGGCCAAGGGCTACAACCCGCCTGCTCCGACAGCTAACTATAGTGTCATCGGTACCATCACTGACTGGACCGGCGATATTGACATGACCGAAGTAGCTGACGGTATCTATGAAGCCACCTTTACCGTAGAGGCCGGCGAACATGAATTCAAAGTCCGCAAAGATCATGCTTGGGAACTCTCTTGGGGCGTTTATGAAGCCGATGAGGACAGAACCCAGAACAGCCAGACCAACTGCTACATCAAAGTGGATGAAACAACAGAAGTAAAGGTTCGTCTGGATACAACAGGGGAAGATTTCGAAGTTTGGCCGGTAACCGTTTCTCTGAACGGCGGCGAGTTTGTTGAAAGTGTCGGCAAGCCCAAAGAAGACCAGCCTTCTCAGACTTCTCAGGATCAGCCCTCTCAGACCTCTCAGGATCAGCCCTCTCAGACCTCTCAGGATCAGCCTTCCCAGACTTCTCAGGATCAGCCCTCTCAGACTTCCCAGACTTCCACTGTCAGCCAGCCGACTGAAAATGTCAAGACCGGTGACGGCGTGAACATGTTTATTCTGATGATTATCGTTCTGATGTCCGGTGCTGCTGTGGCCTTTGTGATGGTCAAGAAGAGCAAGAAATCCAACTAAGCACTTTTTTCCGAAGTGTTAACGGCAGGTTCATAGCCTGTATTCGTTAAGGACTTTTCAAAACTCCCCAAAACTGTGTGTTTTGGGGAGTTATTTTTTGTGGTATTGCAGAAAATAGAATATTTCATAGAATTTCTTGTATCGAAATCAAAATTATGCTATAATCATTTTGTTTATATTGTATGAAGAAGAGGGATTCTCATGGATACAAGAGATAATTTGAGGAATATTGCGATTATTGCCCATGTTGACCACGGCAAAACCACCTTGGTAGATCAGCTGCTGCGGCAGAGCGGCATTTTCCGGGACAATGAAGCCGTGGCCGAACGTGTCATGGACTCCAACGACTTGGAGCGGGAGAGAGGTATTACCATTCTTTCCAAAAATACGGCGGTGATGTATGAAGGCACCAAAATCAATATTGTGGACACCCCCGGACACGCCGACTTTGGCGGGGAAGTGGAACGTATTTTAATGATGGTGGACGGTGTTCTGCTGTTGGTAGATGCGTTTGAAGGCTGTATGCCGCAGACACGCTTTGTACTGAAGAAGGCTTTGGGACTCGGTAAGAAGCCGTTGGTGGTGGTTAATAAAATTGACCGCCCCGGAGCCAGACCCGAAGAAGTCGTTGATGAAGTGCTGGATCTCTTCATCGAGCTGGGAGCCGATGAAGAACAGCTGGATTTTCCGGTGGTCTATGCATCTGCCCGTGACGGCTATGCGTCTTTGGACGCTCATCAGCCGGGAACGGATATGAAGCCGCTGTTTGAGAAGATTTTAGAGGAAATCCCTGCCCCCAAGGGTGACAAGGACGGCCCTTTACAGCTGTTGTTCTCCAATGTCGATTATGATGAGTATGTGGGACGCATTGGTATCGGGCGTGTGGAGCGGGGTTCCTGCCGTGTGGGACAAAATATTACCCTGTGTCATAATGACGGCAGCCGCAAGAATGCGAAGATTTCCAAGCTGTACTGTTTTGAGGGCTTGAAGCGTGTGGAAACCGAAACAGCGGAATTGGGTGATATCGTGGCGGTATCGGGCATTACCGACCTGAACATCGGCGAAACAGCGTGTGACCCCGACCATCAGGAGCCGCTTCCCTTTGTGAAGATTGACGAGCCGACCGTTTCCATGCTGTTCATGGTGAATAACAGCCCGTTTGCCGGCCGTGACGGTAAATATGTCACCTCCCGCAACCTGCGGGAACGCCTGTTCAAAGAGGTGGAAACCAATGTCGCCATGCGGGTGGAGGATACGGATTCAACGGATACCTTCAAGGTATCGGGACGCGGTGAACTGCACCTGTCGATTCTGATCGAAACCATGCGGCGGCAGAATTATGAATTTCAGGTATCCCGTCCGAAAGTCATCATGAAGGAAGTGGACGGCAGATTACAGGAACCGATGGAACTGCTCATGATTGAAGTGCCGGATAATTATGTTGGTGCGATTATGGAAAAGCTGGGCCCCCGCAAGGCCGAACTGCTGAATATGGGAACCCGTGAATCAGGCGTGACACATATTGAGTTTCGCATTCCTGCCAGAGGTCTGATGGGCTACCGTTCGGATTTCATGACGGATACCAACGGCAACGGCATCATGAACCATATTTTTGACGGCTATGAGGATTATAAAGGCGAGATACAGTCCCGTCTGCAAGGTTCCCTGATTGTGCATGAAACCGGTGAAAGCACGGCCTACGGTTTGTTTGCCGCACAGGACAGAGGACGGCTGTTCATCGGCCCCGGCGTGGAAGTGTATGAAGGCATGATTATCGGAGCCAACCCCAAAAATGAGGATATGGTGGTCAATGTCTGCAAGAAAAAGCACATGACCAATACCCGTGCATCCGGTTCGGATGAGGCTCTCAAGCTGACACCGCCAACCATTCTGAGTTTGGAACAGTCCTTGGAGTTCATTAACGATGATGAATTAGTGGAGGTTACGCCCCATGCCATTCGTATGCGGAAGATGATTCTGAATAAGGAACTGCGTTTGAAGGCACAGAGCAGGGGAGGCTGACAATGCAGTATGTAATCCTCGATTTGGAATGGAACAGCGGCTATTGTAAGAAAACCGGCCGCTTTATCAACGAAATCATCGAATTTGGGGCTGTGAAGTTAGATGAGGATCTGAACATCATCGGACAGTTTTCCATTTTCGTGCGTCCGGAGATTACCAAGCGGCTGAACCATGCGGTGAGGGAACTGACGCAGATTACAAATGAAGACCTGAAACGTGGTGCGACCTTTACCTATGCGGTCAGCAAATTCAAGAAGTTTGTGGGGGACTGTGTTCTTCTGAGTTGGAGCACCGCTGATTTGGATACCCTTGAAACCAACTGCGAATACTATTACGGTCATCAGCAGATTCCTTTTCTGCACCATTATGCGGACGTGCAGGAATATTTTCAGCTGGTGCGTGACCCGCAGAGCAAGAACCAGATGGCCCTGCAAATGGCGGCACAGGAATTATCTGTGCCGATGGACGATCTGCCGCTGCACCGTGCGGTGGGCGACAGCATTCTCACGGCCAGAGTCCTGCAAAAAATCTATGACCGAGAGAAATTTTTGCCGCTGATACAAGAGACCGATGCGGCTTTCTATGAGAAACTGAATTTTCATGTGACGTATCTGTATCATTATGACCACCCGCTGATTGACAAAAGCCAGATGTATTTTCTGTGTCCGGACTGTGCGTGTACCTGTCAGCAGGAAAAGGCGTGGAAGGTGCGGAACAAGGCTTTTCATGCGGAATTTGTCTGTCCGACCTGCGGCACAAAGTACCGGGGACGGATCCAGTTCAAGCAGTATTATGACGGCGTAAAAATTGCCAAACGGCTGGTGCCTTTTACACAAGAGCCGGAAGAAGAATAGATATACGAATCCCTTTGGACGGCGGCAGAAGGCTTGCGGCTGTCCGTAAGGGATTTTTTTGCTGAAAAAAGGGGAAAGAAACTTTGTTTTACGGCATAAAGTCGGAAAAAAGCGATTTTTTGAAAATGGAGTCAAACGAAAATAGCCTTGAATTTCAGGCAAAAATATGGTTAAATAGTAATGACACAAAATTATTGCTGTCGGATTATGGCGGGAACCGCTGACGCTGCCGTGCGGCGGAGGTTAGCGGTATTTCCGAAAAGGGGAGTTGAGTGAATGGCAAATGATATGCTGCAGGCTGTCTTAGCGGCGGAACAGGAATGTGACCGCAAAGAAGCCGAGGCCAAAAAACAGGCGGAGCAAAGAAAACAGCAGGCCAAGCAAGAGGCCAACGCTTTGGTGGAACAGGCCAAGACCGATGCAGAACAGCTGCTGCGGGATAACGAAAAAGCCTTGGCACAGCAGGCAGAAGCGGAAATGGCAAAGGCGAGAGCCGAAGCACAGTCGGAATGCGGCAAAATTACCCGTAATGCCGAAAAAAATATCGGCAGGGTACGGGAACTGGTGGTGGAAATGCTGTCGAAGCCTACCGCCTGAGCGTTTCCATGCATAACAGAAAAAGTGTGGTGATAAACATTTGGCAAAGTTAACCATGAAAAAAGTTCGGATTATTGCCCTCAGACAGGATCGAAAGCGAGTGCTGGAGCATTTGCAGGACAGTGCTTTGGTACAGGTGACCAACAGCGGTGACAAGGCTTCGGACGGCTTTGAGCGGCTGGATACCACGGCTCAGCTCAAACAGTTTGAACGCAACGCCGAACTGACCGAACAGGCGCTAAAAATCCTAAACAAGATTGCCCCCGAAAAAAAGGGAATGCTGTCCAGCTTTAAGGGACGCAAAGAAATTGATCCGGATGAAATTGGCCGGATTGCGGCCGATTCCGCCAAGATTATCGGTATCTGTCAAAAAATCGTGAAGCTGGATAAACAGCGAGCCGATTATGCCGCCGAACAGGTGCGCATCAGAACGTCTTTGGCACAGCTGGAGCCGTGGAAAAAGCTGGATATCCCGCTGAATACCAAAGATACGCCTACCACAGCGGTGCTGATTGGTACCCTGCCGAAAATGTATGACGATACTCTGCTGTCGGAATGCATGGCAAGGGAATGTCCCGAACTGATTTTTGAGTTTGAAATTCTGTATACGTCTGCCAATATGACCTGTTTAGTATTCTTCACGCCGAAGAAACAGCGGGAGTTAGCGGAAAAAGCCCTGAGAACTATCGGCTTTTCACAGCCGCTGAACCCGACCAGCCGTACCCCGCAGGTCAAAATGCAGCGTCAGCAGCAAAAAAGCGAAGAGATTGCCCAAAAGGACGAGGAAGCCAAAAAGGAAATTGAAGAGCTGGTACAGTACCGAGAAAGAATCTGTGAAACGCAGGATTATTTTGTATTGCGTTCGGAAAAATATGCGGTGCTGGCGAACCTTGACCAGACCAAACACGTTTTTGTGCTGTACGGCTATATTCCGGAGGAGGACTGTGAGGAATTGCAGGCCATCTGTGAAAAGGCGGCTTCCTGTGTGGTAGAATTTGAAGAGGCCGATCCGGCCGAGGCACCCGTCAAACTGAAAAACAATCGGTTTGCCCAGCCGGCTCAAAGCATTGTGACCATGTATTCTACCCCTTCTCACGAAGATATTGACCCGACTCCGCTGTTAGCCTTTTTCTTCTATTTCTTCTTCGGCATGATGTTTTCCGATGCAGGCTACGGTCTGCTGATGATTTTAGCCACGGGGCTGGCCATCAAGATCTTCAAGCCCGACAAGCGAATGTACAATAACCTGAAGCTGTTCCAATACTGCGGTGTGGCAACGGTCTTTTGGGGACTGGTCTTTGGCAGTATTTTCGGTGATGCACCGGCGATGTTCTATACCATGTTTACCGGTCAGCCCATCACCATGCAGGAACTCCTGCCTTGGCCAACATTAGATACGCAAAAAGATGCCCTGATGATTATGATCCTGTCGATTGCCTTGGGTCTGGTACATATCTTAGTCGGCATGGGCTGTAAATTCTATGTCTGCTTCAAGCGGAAGGAATACGCCAA
Organism: uncultured Ruminococcus sp.; assembly: GCA_902803125.1. Lineage (GTDB taxonomy): Bacteria > Bacillota > Clostridia > Oscillospirales > Acutalibacteraceae > UBA1213. Next base: position 3,376 of record CADCOZ010000347.1, on the reverse strand, counting down.
AGCCTTTTTCGATACAGGCCTTTGGATGGTACTGCTGATAGGTGCGGCGGTACTGGCCGTTGGCATGGCTACCAATGGCACGGTGCTGACCATCGGCGTTGTCATTATGATAGCGGCGGCTGTCGGTCTGGTTCTGACGCAGGGACGTGAGAAAAAAGGCATTTTCGGCAAACTCATTGGCGGTGTGGCTTCACTGTACGATGTCACCAGCTATATCAGTGATTTGCTGAGTTATTCCCGTTTGTTGGCACTGGGTCTGACCACAGGCGTTATGGCACAGGTCTTTAATATGCTGTCCCAGCTGTTCGGCACCAATCCGATCGGCATCATCTTTATGATTCTGGTATTTGTGGCAGGTCATGCCATTACCATCGGGCTGAATGCTCTCGGTTCCTATGTGCATACCATGCGTTTGCAGTATGTAGAGATGTTCAGTAAGTTCTATGAAGGCGGCGGTAAGCCCTTTGAGCCGTTCTCCACGAAGAGTAAATATTTTAAAACCAAGGGCAGTAAAGAAGAATAATCCCGCACGGGATATAAAAATTGGAGGTAACAATTCATGTACGGAATGTTTTTAGCTATTTTGGCCGCATCTATTGCAACAGTTTTTGCAGGCATCGGTTCTGCCAAGGGAGTCGGCGGAGCCGCACAAACCGCTATGGGCGTGTTGTCGGAGGACTCTTCCAAATTCGGTAAAATGCTGGTACTGACGCTGCTGCCCGGTACACAGGGCTTGTACGGCTTCATTGTCGGCTTCCTGATTCTCATCAACTGCGGTGTACTCGGCGGCAACCTGCCGACCGCCGGACAGGGCTTTGCCTTTTTGGCGGCTTCGATTGCCATTGGCATCGGCGGCATGATTTCCGGTTTTGCACAGGGCAAAGCGGCGGTTTCCGGTATTACCATGACCGCCAAAGACGAAAAGAACTTCTCCAAAGCGATGGTTTCCATCACACTGGTTGAAATCTATGCACTGCTGGCCTTTATCGTATCTCTGCTGGTTGTTATTTCCGTACCGGGTCGGGCTATTTAAGAACAGACAGTCAATGATAACCGACAGCTTTTTTGGGGGAAACCCTTTTTCAGAAAAAAAGGGTTATCACCCAAGCCCCTTTCCTAAAAACCCTGTGTTTTGCTGAATGCTTGCATGACAGCGAAAGCGGGCGATACTGCCCTATAGAACAAGTCAAAAAGGTTTTGAGAGGGGGTTTGGGGGAACCCTTTTCCTCAAAAAGGGTTCCCCCAAGACATCTGCCCGATAGAAAATGGTAGAGGGCAGGGAAAAACAACAGATAAAGGTGGGTTGTGTATATTATGAGCAGCGGTGAGAAAATACTGTCCGTCATCAAAGAGGACAGCGAACAGGCGATAGCACAGTTGCAGGCCGAAACAGAAAAGAAGTGCCAAAGCACGATGGCGAAAGCACAGGCCAAGGCACAGGAAATCAGCGAAAATGCCCGGCTGAAAAAGCAGGAGCAGACCGCACGGCTGCAAAAAACGTATCAGAGCCGCCGAGAACTTGAAAAAAGAAATATCATTCTCCGTGCCAAACGAGCCGCCATTGATGAGGCGGTCACTTCCGTGCTGGACTATATGAACCACTTGGACAGCAAAGCGTATTTTACGCTGATATATCGTCTGGCGGCCACGCTGGACACCAAAGAAGGTGTCGTGCTGCTGAACGCAAGGGATCTGAAGCGGGTACCGGCTGATTTTCTGGCACAGATGAAGAAAAGCGGTATTGCCGCCACGTTGAGCCAAACGCCCGACAACAGCATTGAAAGCGGCTTTATCCTGAAAAACGGCGACATCGAAGAGAATATGAGCTTTGCGGCCGTGATAGCCGCAAGGCGAGAGGCCGTTGAGGATGTTATCAATCGGGAACTTTTTAAGGATTAAGGAGGATTCAGAATGGCTTATTCATATGAATTTTCCATCGGTTCGGTCAGAGCCAAAGAAAACAGCTTGTTTTCTGAAGCAGACACAGAGCAGATGTTAGCCTTAAAAAGTGAAAGCGATTTGGTACGCTACCTGAAAGACAAGGGCTATGGAGAGGGAAACACCGTCAGTGAAATTCTGGACAGCAATACTCGCAGAATGTGGGCATATATCAAGAGTATTGCCCCTGACATGGGTTTGTTTCTGCCGTTTTTTTACCAGAACGATATCCATAACCTGAAAACGGTTCTCAAAGGCACCATGGCCGACAGGGATTATGAAACCCTGCTGATGGAGCCGTGCTCCATTCCGAAAGAAGCCTTGATCAAGGCCGTGGAAAACAGACGGTTTGAAGGCTTTCCGCAGTGGCTTCAGCGGCCGGCTAACCGAGCCTATCAGATTTTGGCGGAAACCAAGGATGCCCGTTTGAGTGATGCCTATCTGGACAGAGGTGTACTGGACGAATTGCTGGTGCAGGCCAAGCGTTCCCGTTCGCCGTTTCTGATGGCCTATTTCAATAACATGGTATTCTATGCCGATGTGAAAACCGCTTTGCGGGGAGCCAGAGTCGGTGCCAGCCGCTACTATTTGGAAAAGGCGATTGCCGAATGTGAAGGCTTGGATAAGGCAGAGATGGTCAAGGCAGCTTTACAGGGCAGTGAAGCCCTGATTAAATACTTAAAGACCCAACAGGTATATGACTGTCACAAAGCGATGGAGCTGTTTGCCGGTTCACCGTCGGCCTTTGAAAAATTTGTGGACAATCGGCTGATCGGTTTGGCCAAACAGCTTTGCCGGCTGTCAAGTGAAGGTCCCGAACCGCTGTTGGGCTATTATATCGGCTGTGTTTATGAGAGAAAGATGATTACCCTGATAGCCGGGGGACTCAAGACCGAAACGCCAAAGGAACAAATCAGAGAAAGGCTGCGTGAAATCTATGGCTAAAAGTATTGCCATTATTGGCGACAGCGAAAGTATTAAGGGTTTTGGAGCGGTCGGCATGGATTTGTTTATTTGTGACGAACCGATGGCCTCTCCGCAATTGCTGAAACAGCTGACAGAAGAGGATTTTTATGCCATCATCTATATGACGGAAGAAATCTTTGCCGCTTGTGCCAAAGAGAGGGAAAAGTTCATTGAGCGGCCGACACCGGCCATGATTCCTCTGCCCGGTGTCAGAGGCAATACCGGTCTCGGACAGAAACGGCTTTCTTCTTTTGTGGAACAGGCAGTCGGTTCGGACATACTCTTTAAAAGTTGAGGTGTGAAATTTGATAAGCGGAATCATTACAAAAGTGGCAGGTCCTTTGGTCATCGCCGAAGGAATGCGTAATGCCAATATGTTTGACGTGGTGCGTGTCAGCCGTCAGCGTTTGATTGGTGAAATCATCGAAATGCACGGTGACAAGGCTTCCATACAGGTTTATGAAGAAACGTC
>CADCOZ010000346.1 GCA_902803125.1 uncultured Ruminococcus sp. | reverse complement strand
TGCGGATGTAGCTCATCTGGTAGAGCGCAACCTTGCCAAGGTTGAGGTAGCGAGTTCGAGCCTCGTCATCCGCTCCAACAACGCCCCGACAGTTCACTGTCGGGGCGTAACTCATTGAAGTCCCTTTTTTGCGGGCTTGCCTGTCAATACAGTCGGTGCGTCTGTCTGCGGCAGGATATTCAACAGATGCCCTATCATAAAAGGAAACCGCCGCTGTCACCTCGTTGATTCTGTTCAATGAGGTGTTTTTATGTTGTCTGCCCGTTTTCAGGAACTTTGCGGTTCCCGAAAAAAATATTGTCAAATCCCTTTATTTTTCCGATGGTTTGTAATATAATATAATGGTATGTGTCAAAGACATTCCTTTATTCTATTCTAATGACTGGAAGTGACGCTTTATGGTAGAAAGTTATGCACATTTGTTGGATAACGTCAAACGTATCCATTTTGTTGGTATCGGCGGTTCAGGTATGTGTCCGCTGGCAGAAATCCTCCACCATGAAGGATATGAAATAACCGGCTCAGATATGGCCGAATCCGATACACTCGCCCGCATTCGTTCTTACGGCATTCCTGTGACGATGGGACATTTCCCCGAAAACGTCAATGGTGCCGATATGGTTGTCTATACGGCCGCCGTCAAACTGGATAATCCCGAACTGGCCGCCGCCAGAAACCAGAATATCCCCACCATTGAACGCTGTATCATGCTGGGGGCTGTCGTGGATAAGTATCAGAAATCCATCGCCGTCAGCGTCACCCACGGCAAAACCACCACAACCTCTATGCTGACGCAGATTTTGACCATGTCATCCTTTGACCCGACCGCTATTATTGGAGCCAAACTGCCCTTTATCGGCGGCAACAGCCGTGTCGGTCAGTCGGATTATATTGTCTGCGAAGCCTGCGAATATGTCGACACGTTCCTGCACCTCTATCCTGCGATGGCGGTGATTCTGAACGTGGACGAGGATCATCTGGATTATTTTGGCACCCTGGCCCGCATCAAATCATCTTTCCGGCAGTTTATGGAACAGACCACCTCTACCATCGTGATTAACGGCGATGACCATAATGCGATGGAATGCATTGAAGCCGTCCACAGTAAAAAGCAAAAGCAGATCGTGACATTCGGCTTTGGCAAAAAGAATGATTTCCGTGCCGAAATCACCGGCGAATCCTCTGTCTGCGACAGCTTTGATTTATACCATCACGGCGAAAAGATTTGTTCCGTCACTCTGAAAGTTCCCGGAAAGTTCAATGTGATGAATGCTTTAGCCGCCGCTTCCGCCGCTGTAACGCTGGGCGTTGCACCGGAAGATGTTGCCAAAGCACTGGAAGCCTTCAGCGGCGCCCACAGACGCTTTGAAATTCTCGGCAAGCCCTGCGGCATTACCGTAGCCGATGATTTTGCCCACCACCCCACGGAGCTGAGAGCCACCCTGACCACGGCTATGAGCATGGGCTTCCGTCGTGTTTGGGCGATTTTTCGGCCCCATACCTATTCCAGAACCTATACGTTCCTCAATGAATTTGCCGAAGTGCTGTCCATTCCCGACCACACGATTCTTTCGGAAATTCTGCCGGTGCGGGAAACCAACACCTATAATATCTATGCCAAGGATTTGGCCGATAAAATTGAAGGCTGTGTCTGGTTCAAAACCTTTGAGGAAATTGCCGACTATGTTACCAAAAAAGCCAAGCCCGATGACCTGATTATTACCATTGGCGGCGGCAACGTCTATATGTGTGCCGATCTGATTTTAAAGAAACTGAACGGCAAAGCGTGAACCCCTTGCTGAAATTCAAAAAAGGTCGTGAGAATTACATTGGAAAAAAGACTGAAGCTGTACGGGTTTAATAACCTGACCAAAACCCTGAGTTTTAACATCTATGATGTCTGCTATGCCAAAACCGAACGGGAGCAGAAGGATTATATTGCTTATATTGATGAGCAGTATAATTCCGATCGTTTAACAAGCATTTTGTGTCAGGTTACCGAAATGATAGGAGCCACCGTTCTGAATATCTCCAAGCAGGATTATGACCCGCAGGGAGCCAGTGTGACCCTGCTGATTTCCGAATCGGGTCTGCCCGAAAAGATTGACCGTTCCTGCAACTGCGGTATGTATACCCCCGCTTTTGCCGGTGAAGCGATTGCGGCTCATCTTGACAAAAGCCATGTCACGGTACATACCTATCCCGAATACCATCCCGATAATGCAATCGCTACGTTTCGGGTAGATATCGATGTATCTACCTGCGGCACCATTTCGCCTTTGAATACCCTTGATTTTCTGATTGACAGCTTCGATTCCGATATTATCACCATTGATTACCGTGTTCGGGGCTTTACCAGAGATACCTCCGGCAAAAAGCTGTTCATCGACCATAAAATCACGTCCATACAGGACTATATCCGTGCGGAAACCCTTCGCCGCTATGATACCATGGATATCAATGTCTATCAGGCGAATATCTTCCATACCCAGATGCTGATCAAGGAATTGGAACTGCAAAACTATCTGTTCAAGACAGATGTCTATGAAATCCCGCCCAAAGAACGTCTTGCCATTTCCAACAGCCTGCGGCGGGAAATGATAGAGATTTTCAGCGGCACCAATGTTTATGAGTAACGGAGAACTGAACCATGAAGCTGAACCAAAACAGGGCTCCTCTCTTGGAAGCCCTACAGGAATATCGGGAAAACCGCATTGTATCGTTTGATGTGCCGGGACATAAACAGGGCAAGGGCAATCCGGAACTGACCGAATTTTTAGGCAAACAATGCATGAGCGTAGATGTCAATTCCATGAAGCCGCTGGATAACCTTTGCCACCCCGTCAGCGTCATCAAAGAAGCCGAGGAACTGATGGCCGACGCTTTCGGAGCGGCCCACGCCTTTTTCATGGTCAACGGCACATCCAGTTCCGTGCAGGCCATGGTGATGAGTGTCTGCAAACGGGGCGATAAAATCATCATGCCCCGCAACGTCCACCGCAGCAGCATTAACGCCCTGATTGTCTGCGGAGCGGTGCCGGTTTA
>CADCOZ010000345.1 GCA_902803125.1 uncultured Ruminococcus sp. | reverse complement strand
TTCCGCTGTCGGGACGGCAGGCGGTGCATAACCGTTTGATTCCGCTGTCGGGACGGCAGGCGGTGCAGAAGCGTTTTGTTCCTCCGGCTGTACGGGTGTCATGACAGCCGGCGCACCGCAGAACGGACAATATCTGAATTTTGAAAGATCAAAATGATGGCCGCTCGGACATTGTACCACATACGGCATAACCATTCTCCTTTCGATATCCTCAGACTTTCTTCAGTCTGAACTGATTTTCGCCGTTGCCCAGTGCAATCACGGTGCCAACGGGCAACTGTGTTTCCTGATCCTTGACCATCTGCTGACCGTTGACATAGGTGCCGTTGGATGACATATCCGTCACCTTGAAGCTGTCGGTGTACGAATCGTACTGCACGGAACAATGTCTGCGGCTGATATCCTTTCTGTCTGCGGCAAGAATAATGTTGCAGACGGTAGCATCACGGCCAATAAGAATCTTCTCACCGGGTTTGAGGTTGATAACCGCACCGGCATAGTCACCGCTGACACCTTCAACAGCACCGTTCTGGGCGGTAGACGGAGCCTCTTCCGGCTGTCTTTGAATATGCATAGCAGACGCTGTCGGATACTGTGTCTGGGGCGGAGCATACGGATTGACAGGCGACTGAGGAGCCGGTGCCTGTGCATACGGGTTCTGCGGCTGAGCCACCGGGGGCTGTGTATACGGGGACTGCGGCTGAGCCACCGGCGGCTGTGTATACGGAGCCTGCGGAGCAAAGGTCTGGCTGTTGGGGTCAACATAGCCCATACCCTGCGGCTGAACGGGCTGAGGAGCCGGACTGTCATAGGGATTCACCGGTGCATTGTTCTGGGGTGCATAGTAGCTGTTGGGGTCATAGGCACCGGGCTGTGCTGTGCCAACCGTTTTGAGAGCGGAACGCTTACCTGCCGCTACACAGCAGAAAACAAAGCTCAGGAACGCAAATGCGGCCATCAGAATCGGGGCGATACCGATGTTCGCCTTTGCGATGGCATACGGGGAAGGTTCATACCATTTATTAACGGTGCCAAGATAGATGATGGTGAAAACGAGGAAGCCGCCGGCGATCAAAAAGCCCAGCAAAGAGAAAATCAGAGCGATAGCACGGCCGCCGCCGGTTTTTTGCAGGATTTTGCCCAGCAAAACAAAGAAGGCCGCACCCAGCATACCAAAGAATGCGATGGTTGCAAAGATGACTTCAAGATTGTTCTGGCTGTACATATCCTTGGTGGTGATATCCTCTGCCACATTTACATACGGTTCCCATTTGGTTTTGATGTCTGCGTTATTATACCGCTGACCCAATTTGCCAATAACCGATACTTCAAAGATACTGCCGGAACCAAGAGCGTCTGCATCTGTCTGTACGCTCAGCAGTTTTGTAGGGTCGGAACTGCCGGGGGACACATAGATAGCGTTCCAATCGTTCGGAATCTCTTTATCCGAACTGATGGAAACGGTCGGCAGAAATACCATACACGCCGCAGCGATAGCAAATATGATACCAAAAATGATAGATACCACAGAAGCACCGCTCAGTTTTTTAACAGGGGTTGACATTCCATTCATAAAATCCGCCTCCTAAAGCGTAATAAATTTATATTCAGCGGCTGTCTTATTACGGCACAATTGTCCATTTTTCGACACATAAAACCGTACCCAACAGCCGCTTCCTACCAATACAAGAAACCCTTTCCGGTTTTCGATAACCCGACCTGCTCGCACATTATGCATTATATATAGGCGGCAGGTTCTCAGGCGTTTTCTTTCAGCGGGAAAAACAGCAGTTTGGTACCGTCTATAGATACGACATCATAGGCCGCCAGCGGACAGCCGTCCTGTATGGCTTTGCCGCTGACCGTTACGGCTCGTTCTCCGCACGGGACAGCGTAACAGGCTTTTTCAGCCGCTCTGTACTGCACAAAAACATCTCCATCCGGCTCGGCACGGTTATCTATCGCCGTAACCTTGACAGACGGCCAACAGGTGACCACATTCCGACCGCCTTTCAGCTCGAAACTCTCGCCGTAAGCGGTGCCGTTCAACGCCACCAGCCAGCCGAAAATGTTTTGCTGTCCGTCCGCTGAAGCCTTTTCCCCTTCGAACACGGTTTCGGACGGGTTCGGTACCGTAACGGCCTGTGACGGAATAAATTCCGGCGGTACAGAAACAGCCGGTCTGGCCGGTTCAAGGGTCGGCTCCTCCTCTGTTTCCGGCAATACCAACGGTCTGTGTTCCGATGACGGAGCGGGTACCGGCTGAGGAACTTCTGCGGGACGGGATTCAAACGGAAGCGGCGGCAACAGCTTATTATAGGGCAAATTGCTGACCGGTGTTTGTGACGGTGCCGGAATGTCTGAGGGAGAAGGTTCTGCGGTTGGTGCGGGTGGTGCGGGTGGTGGTGTGGCCGGTGTCGGTGCAGTCGGTTTATGCTGCTGATAGAACGAAATCGGCACGGTGCGGGGATCGTCCTCATCTTCTAACATGGGCAGCACAGGATTGTGAGCCGGTGAAGCAGCGGTGGTATCGGTCGCACCGCAAAACGGACAAGTCGGGAATCTGTCGGCATCATAATAATGCTGATTCAGACATTTCTTGATCATGACATCAACGCTCCTTTCGGATATTTCTTCAAAGCCTGCCGTTTATCTGTACCATACGGCCATCATTTTCAGCCGGTCAACAGGCTTGCGGGTTTTTGGGGCTGATATTTCCTTCCTATCTGACCGCCACGAAAAACCTTTATGCATCATCAACACAAAAGTTTTTCGCAAGCTTTTCAAAGGCTTGTGGACGACACGAAGTTAGTCCCTTTAGGGAGTGCAGGGGTAAAGCCCCTGCTGGGAGGTTTGGAGGGCAAAGCCCTCCAACATTCCGGTCAGGTCAAGGAGGTCATGAGGACTGTAAGGGGGACGTGATGGGTTTCGGCCAGTGTTAGGAGGTAGGAAGGCGGGGGTGTCGGGGAGGGTGCGGACTGGCCAACGGCTACTTGGCCGCAGTGGTAAATAGTATCTAATACACTGTCGGCTGAAAGCGGCTCTTCGGCGGCAAAGGCCGCCTGCATACAGGTGCGGATTTCTTCGGGCAACATCAGACTGCCAAAACCGCCCGCTTCGCTCATAGTTTTGCCGCATAACAGCGTGACAAAAGCCATCAGAAACGCACGGATATCGGACAGACAGCCCGTGCCGCCTGTCGCATCACACAGCAGGGTGGTTTTTTTCGTCTGCCGAATGCTGTCAAGGCTCACACTGCCATGACACACCTTTTTATCGTGCATGACCTTCAGCGCCACAATGACCGGCAGCATCAGGGCTTTGGTTTCCTCGTAGCTTTTAATGCCGGTTTGGGACAGGATTTCGGCCAAACTGCGGCTCGGTTCATAGGAACAAACCGCATAGGCTCCCGTGCCGTCCGCTTTCACCGTATAAACCAACGGCAGAGAGG
>CADCOZ010000344.1 GCA_902803125.1 uncultured Ruminococcus sp. | reverse complement strand
GGATGACATCATCGTGTTCCGCAAGCTGAGCGAGGAGGACGTGGAGCAGATCGCAGACAGAATGCTCAAAACCCTTGCCAAGAGGATTAACGAGATGGAGATCGACGTGACTTTCGAGCCGAGTGTGGCGAAGACCATCGCGAAACACGGCTTTGATCCGGTCTACGGTGCACGTCCGATACGCAGAGCCATTCAGTCCGAGATTGAGGACAGACTCTCCGAGAAAATCCTCGAAGGCGAAGTCAGACCAGGTGACAGCATTTCGGTAAGTTACGAAAACGACAATGAGCTTAAGATAAGCAAAAAGTAATCTTTTCCAAAACACCTCACCACCCCCGACGGGCGTATTCCGTAAAGGAACCGGCTTGCTGGGGGTGGTTGTATTATGCAAACAATTCTATGCTTAACAACCCAATATACCCATTTTTTCACAAATATTCCAAAAAGATTGACTTTATCAATCTATTGTAGTACAATATAGCTAAATAATAAGCTATATGCTTAGAAAGCGAGGATTTATTCAATGAAAAAGAAACTTATTGCGTTTGTGCTTATTACGGCAATGCTGGCGATGTTTGCGCCGGGAAGAATCAGCGTGTATGCTGCCCACAACAAACAAAACTCAGACACGGCTACGAAACAATCTCCCTCAGACGACGAAGATGAATGGGACGAAGAAGAAGAAGAAGAATATGATCCGGAGAAGTGCGGCAAAAATTTGAAGTGGAGCTTCAACGAAAGTAACGGTACACTTACCATTACCGGAAGCGGTAAGATGTGGGATTATCATTATGATGAGTATGAAGAAGGTCATCCGGGATGGGTGTACAATGATACTACTAACAAATATGTAGCAGATAAAGTAAAAAAAGTAGTATTTAACGGAAATATTACATCTATTGGTGATTTTGCTTTTATCAAATGCAAAAATCTGAAAACAATCCAACTTCCCTCCACACTGATGGAAATCGGAGAAGGCGTTTTTGCGGAATCCGGTATCACCGAGCTGAATCTACCTGCTTCGGTTTCAACCGTTCATGCGCCGATTGATAACGTGGCATTTTGGGAAGAATATTATTACGGTGATGAAACTCCGTTTACAAAAATAGATGGTTCTATCAAAAATATCAATGTTGATTCCGCCAATCCATACTTCTCATCGGTGAACGGAATACTCTATGACAAACAAAAAAACACCTTGATTTGTTGTCCGGAAGGAAAAAGCGGTTCTGTCACGATTCCTGCATCTGTTACCGAAATAGCTTCTTGTGCTTTCACGGGTTGCTCAGGACTAACAAACATAACAATGCCTAAGTCTCTCACATCAATAGGCGATTTTGCATTTGAGTCCTGCAGTGCTCTGACAAGCATCAACATACCTGATTCCGTTAATGATATAGGTATGTACGCCTTCGAAGGTTGTACAAACCTTACAAGCATACATTTACCTGAGTCCTTACAGGATGTCGACGACGATCTTTTTCAACACTGCCAAAACCTGAAAAGCGTAACGATACCGAATTCCGTGACCAGTATTGGGTGGGATTCTTTCAGATACTGCCAGTCAATAACAAGCCTGACCGTGCCGAATTCTGTGACATTTATCGGTCAGGGCGCTTTCGCACGATGCGCCAATCTGAAAAGTATTATTATTCCCAAGTCCGTCAAAGAATTTGAATGGGGCAATCTGGCGGATGCCACCTTTGAAGACTGTGATAATCTCAGAGACTTATTTTTCACCGGATCAGAAGAAGAATGGAAAAAACTGACAGAGATTGACGAGAGCCTTTTTGAAGATGATGACGACGATGAAGAAGATGAAGACTTTAATATATTAGGTCTGAGCAAAAAAGTGACCATTCATTTTAATTATGTTCCGAGTTCACTTTCCATCACGTCCCACCCTGCGAACGTTACCGCAAAGGTCAACGACAGCGTTTCGTTCACTGTCAAGGCGAAGGGCGAAGGTCTGACCTATCAGTGGTACTACAAAAAAGCCGGGCAGACAGCGTGGAACAAGTGGGGTACAAGAACCACTGCCACTACCACCGCAACGGCCAATTCCACATGGGACAAAATGCAGGTCTACTGCAAGGTGACGGACAAAAACGGCAACACTAAGAATTCCAACTCCGCCACGATCACCATTACCGGCTTGAAGATCACCGTACAGCCAGCCAATAAAACCGTTGCCCTCGGCAATTCTATCACGCTTTCCCTCAAAGCGGAGGGCACAGGTCTCACCTATCAGTGGTACTTCAAGAAGGCGGGACAGTCCTCCTTCACCAAGTGGAACGGACGCACACACGTCTCCGAAACAGTGACTCCCAATGCCACATGGAACGGCATTCAGCTCTATTGCCTTGTCAAAGACAGTACAGGCAATAAAACACAGTCCAATACCATCAAGGTGACGGTCACGCAGGAGCTGAAAATCACGGCGCAGCCGACAAACGTGACCACAAAAACCGGAAGCAGTATCACCGTATCCCTTAAAGCAAGCGGCAGCGGACTCACCTATCAATGGTATTTCAAGAAGGCAGGACAGACGTCGTGGAACGTCTGGAAAGGACGCACACACGCCTCCGAAACGGTTGCCCCCAACGCCACATGGGACGGCATTCAGCTCTACTGCCTTGTCAAGGATTCCGCGGGAAAGAGCGATAAATCCAATACGGTCAAAATTACTCTTTCCGACGTGCTTGC
>CADCOZ010000343.1 GCA_902803125.1 uncultured Ruminococcus sp. | reverse complement strand
GCAGAGACGGACGGTGGAAAACAGGTTGTTGTCGTAGTACTCCAGCGGCATGGCGACGGATTCACCAACGGCCTTCAGACCGGCAAAATGGATAACGGCGTCCACGGTATTTTCGGCAAAGATTTTTTCCAATCCTTCCCTGTCACGGATATCGCATTCATATTTCTTAAGGGTCTTGCCGGTAATGGTTTCCACACGGTTCAGCACTTCCGGTACGCTGTTATAGTAGTTGTCCACACAAATGACCTCATAGCCGGCGTTCAGCAGTTCCACGCAGGTATGACTGCCGATATATCCGGCACCGCCTGTTACTGAAATCGTCATCATTCATTCTCCTTTGATTTTGGGATAAGAGTATATCGTTGAGTTCTATTATACCCTGTCAGTTCCTGCGTTGTCAACCGAAATAAATAATAAAGAATAACGAATAAATAACAATGTGACCATTCATCAAGTCAGCGATTTTTGGAAGGGGGGAAGTAATGAATAATGAATAGTGAATAGTGAATAATGAATAATACTTGAAGTGCCGAAAGTCAGCGATTTTTGGAAGGGGGTTTGGGGGAAACCTTTTTTTCGCTAGAAAAAGGTTTCCCCCAAGTAGCTGCCCCTGAGGTAAGAAATTAAGAGCCGAAACGCTGGCGGGCGATTTCGTTCAGGGCTTGCAGTTGGAGAACATCGTTGGCACCTAAGACGGAATCGGCATTGTCTGTTTGGAAAACAACAGGCTTCTGACCGTTGGCTTTGAAAATCTGAATGGTATCGGTCAGATAGTATTCGCCGGTCAGGGGGCTTTTGGTCAGCTGGCCGAGAGCCTCTATCAGGGCATCCACGGCAAAGCAGTAAACACCCGAATTGATTTCGTGAATCTGGCGGGTGACCTCATCGGCTTCTTTTTCCTCCACGATAGCGGACAGGCTGGTGCCGTCATCGTCCCGCACAATGCGGCCATAGCCAAAGGGATTTTCCACCGCCGCCGAAACAACGGTACAAACTGTATTCTGCGAGGACTGATAAACGGTTCTGAGCGTTTCGGCATCGACAAACGGGGCATCGCCGTTCAGGACAAACACCTGTTCGCCGCGGTGCTTTTCCAAAAAAGGCAGGGCAGTCATGACGGCGTGACCCGTGCCAAGCCGTTCGGACTGAAAGACGGTTTCCACGGAATACGGCAGGGTCGACAGATACGCCTCCACATACTCCCGCTTACATCCCGTCACCACACAGATATCGGTGATGTCCGCACGGCGGACGGCATCAATCACCCATTGAAGCATCGGACGGGAAAGCACCTCCGACAGCACCTTGGGTTTCTCTGATTTCATACGTTTTCCTTCGCCGCCGGCTAAAATGACGGCACAGGCTTTTACTGACATAATAAAACCTCCGTTTCTCTATAGCAAGCTGTCCGATTCTTTTTCGAATGCCGTTGGACGGTTTTTCGGTTACCGGACAGGTTCTGTTGTTTCGGCACTTATGACTCGTCTGACTCGTCAAATTCTGTTTCCCCGTCAAGAAGAGCCTTTGCGATAGCTATATTTTTTTCTTTCGTATCTTTCCGGTACAACTCCATCACCGCTTCATACAGGGTCGGCGAAAAATCGCATAACGGCTGACCGGTGAGAGCCACCCATTTTTGGATACATTTCAAAGCATACATACGGCAAATCCAATCCTTAAAGCACAATCCTCTCTGCACAATATCCTCTGCCCAATGCGAACGGTCATGCAGTTTTAACACAAAGAAACAGTATGTCATTTGCTTCGCTCTCGATTGAATCCTTTCTTTCTTTTGTTCACCATCATCTCTTCATTGTAGAAATAGACAGCATCCATACCGCCATCCGGCACAGGTATTTTTTTGTACCGATAATCCGGCAGAGAAAAGTTCTCCGGCAATCTGCCGTCAACGATGTTTTCTCCATGACATTTCCGCTTTTCATGCAGAAAAAAAACGTGTGCCGGTCGGGAGATCATATGCGGTTGGGGGATACGTTCCCGACACTGTGACGGGTTCGGGGCGGGAGGTTTGAAGAGCCAAGCCCTCCAACATACCCTCAGAGGGAGGAAATAATGTCGAGGCAGACTTGGAGGGGAGAGCGGGAAGCGTCTACGGTGATGTCGGCGGCGGCTTGATAGAGGGGCAGACGCTTGTCATACAGTTCACGCATGGCGGTGTCTTTGTCGGGACGGTTCAGCAGGGGTCGGGTGGTATCGTGCTGCAGGCGGCGAGCCACGACTTCTACGGGAACGTCCAGCAGGACAATACGCCCGCTGCGTTTGAAAGCCGCCACATTTTCGGGAAACGTCAGGGTGCCGCCGCCGGCCGCAATCACTAAACCGCTTTTGGCCGATAGGGCTTGTGAAGCCTGCCGTTCCAAATCACGGAAATAGGCTTCGCCGCTGTCGGCAAAAATCTGGGCAACCGTTTTTTGCTCCTGCTTTTCGATGTAACGGTCAAGGTCAATGAAGGCACTGCCGATTTTTTTGGCCAGCAGACCGCCAATCGTACTTTTGCCGCAGCCCATGAAGCCGCAGAGAATAACATTTTTCTTTGCCATGGCTGACCCTCCTTATGATGAGAAACATCGCTGCTGTTCTTTGGCACTGTCTTCAATCAATTGGTCAAGATCCTCTTCGCTGTATTCACTGCCGTCCCAGATGGTATGGGCGGCGGCGGCCTGTCCCACCAGCATCGCCATGCCGTCTGCGGTGTTGGCACCGTTGGCACGGGCGGCTTGGAGCAGGGCGGTATCCAGCGGATTATAGACCGCATCAAACACATTCGCACAGCGGGACAAGACTTTATCCGATACCGGCTTATCGCTGATATGCGGATACATTCCCACGGGGGTGGCATTGATCAACAGGTCGATATCCCCCGCAAGGTCATGGATGAAAGCGGCGTGAACCGTGCCGCCGAGTTTTTCGGTCATTTCCTGCACCAATGCCTGCTGTTTGGCCGCACCGGAAGGACGAACAGCCAGCGTGACATCACAGCCCGCCAGCACCGCTTCAAAGGCAAAGGTACGAGCCACCCCGCCGCATCCCAGAATGACCACATTTCCCGCCAGCGGAATGCGGTGATGAGCCAGAGCTTTCAGGAAGCCGTCCGGGTCTGTGGTGTAGCCTTTGCGCTGTGTGCTGTTATGCACCGTATTGACCGAGCCGTAGAGGGCGGCTTTTGGGTCTAAGGCATCCAATAGGGGTATGATACGCTGTTTGTGGGGAATGGTAATGTTATAGCCGGACAGACGATTCAAATCCTGTATGCGGACAGGCAGTTCCTCCGGTGGGATATCTATAACAGTATATTCTCCTTGGATACGGGCTATTTCAAACAAGCGTCTGTGAATAAATGGCGACATTGTGTGTCCGATGGGGTGACCGATGACGGCGAAACGATTTTCCGACATGATTTTTGTTCCTTTCTTTTATGCAAATATCACAAAAACGAGGGAATAATAAAATAAATTAGAATTTCTTAGAGAAAATTGCAATTTGTTCTTGACAAAACAGCCAATACCCTATAAGATTTGAATATAGAGAATGGTGCAGGAGAGAATGTCTGACAGATTGCTTTTCCATTGTAGCACAAACAATTCTGCTTGTCTATAATCCGTCATGGCCTCAGCACGATTTTTTCTCGTTACAATTCTAAACAAATTTTTTAGGAGGAATTTCCCATGGTACTTGAAAAGGTGAAGAAGATTCTTAGCGAGCAGTTCGGCGTAGAGGAAGACTCTATTACGCCCGAAACTTCCCTGATTGACGATCTGGATGCCGATTCTCTTGACGTAGTAGACCTGCTGATGTCTATTGACGATGAGTTTGAAGTTGAGGTGCCGGACGAGGAAGTAGAGTTCATCAAGACAGTTGACGATCTTGTTAAGTATATCGAGAACCATAAGTCATAAGGAAGCACACATACGGCTGCTGGATAAGCGGCCGTATTTTTTTTTGCACGGAAATCAAGTGTTTAGACAATATAGGTCAAAAGTCAGCGAATTTCGGGAAGAGGAGAAATAAATAATAAATAATAAAGAATAACGAATAAATAATAATGTGATTGGTCATAAAGTCAGCGAATTTAGGGAAGGGGTTTGGGGAAAGTCTCGCCTGTCGGCTCGGTCCGGTCGCTTTGGCCTTGCGGCCAAGGTCTCCACCGGAGACCCGCTCTCCCTTTTTTCGCCAGAAAAGGGGTT
>CADCOZ010000342.1 GCA_902803125.1 uncultured Ruminococcus sp. | reverse complement strand
TGCCCTGCTGGAGAATGTTACCGTGGCCGAGGACGGCACCATTGACTTTGACGACAAGAGCGTTACCGAAAATACCCGTGTATCCTATCCGATTGAGCATATCGAAAAGATTGTTAAGACCGTGAACGGTATTTCTTCCGGTCCCGATGCCGAAAATGTCATCTTCCTGTCAGCAGATGCTTTCGGTGTACTGCCGCCGGTTTCTATCCTGACACCCGAACAGACACAGTATTACTTCCTGTCCGGATTTACCGCTAAATTGGCGGGTACCGAACGCGGCATTACCGAACCGACACCGACCTTCTCGGCTTGCTTCGGTCAGGCCTTCCTTGAACTGCACCCGACCAAGTATGCGGAAGAACTCGTGAAGAAGATGCAGAAGAGCGGTGCCAAGGCTTATCTGGTCAATACCGGTTGGAACGGCACCGGCAAGAGAATTACCATCAAGGACACCAGAGGTATTATTGATGCGATTCTGGGCGGTGCCATCAAGGATGCTCCGACCAAGAAGATCCCGTATTTTGACTTTGAAGTGCCGACCGAACTGCCCGGTGTAGACAGCGGTATGCTTGACCCGAGAGATACCTATGCCGATGTTTCCGTTTGGGAAGAGAAGGCAAAGGATTTGGCTTCAAGATTTGTCAAGAACTTCAAGAGATATGAAACCAACGAAGCCGGCAAGGCTTTGGTAGCCGCAGGCCCCAAGGTATAATCATAGCGTAATGATGGCATAATGTTCCGAATCTCAGGTACGGTGTACGATGTGCAGCGTACCTGTTTTTCTGTATAGAAAGGAGCAGGACGATGGCCTCTTTACAGGCGGCTTTCAACCAATATTATGCGGAACAGCTCAAGCCCTACGGCTTCAAAAAACTGAAGGGTCAGCCTTGTTTCGGGCGTATCGTGAACGGTGAGGTACTGCATACCCTCAAGCTGAAAATCCAATATCCGATGATACGGGGGCAAAAGTGCTTTAATGTGCTGTCTGGAGCGTGGAGTGTCTATTCGTTCCCCTATTCTCACGGTATTGACCGCTATACCTTCGATAATGACAGTCAGCTTTTAGCGTGTTTTGTGCCGGAGGAAAAAAGGAATGACAGTGTGGAGGAGTCCCTCATCTGGGGACTGCACTGTGACGAGGACAACAGGCCGGAGAAATTAGCACTGTCTTTTGCCATTGTGCGGGACTATGTACTGCCGTATTTGGACAGCATACAGACCGTGCAGGATTACATTCGGCACTGTAAACGCTGGAACCCCAATACGCTGCGGTGTGCCGACCAATTCTATGGGGATTCTCCGCTGTTGATTCTGGCAGATAACCATGAGGATTTTATGGACAGCTATCAGCATTATTGTGATACCGTACTGTACCAATGTTATGGCGGTGACCAAAACAATCCGGAGTACATCGAGAACAAGGAACGGATGTATCAGTATTACATCGTCGAAACGGCCGGAGCGAGGGATAAGGTCTATGCCGACCCGCATTTATATGCCTGCTGTCAGGAGGAACTGGAACGCAGAAAGCAGTTGTCTGCCGAATGTCTGCGTCAGGCGGGCTTGACGGTGTAAACAAGAATAATGTTGATGGAGATCAAGTCAGCGAATTTTGAAAGGGGGTTTGGGGGAAAACTTTTTTTCGCCAGAAAAAGTTTTCCCCCAAGTGGCTGACGGGACGGAAAGGGAGAGAAGTATGAAAACGAGTGATTTTTACTATGATTTGCCGGAGGAACTGATTGCCCAGACACCGATTGAACCGAGAGATCATTCCAGAATGCTGGTGATGGACAGGGTGACCGGGACTTTAGAACACCGGCACTTTTATGATATTGTGGATTATTTGCAGGCGGGCGACTGTCTGATTTTGAACGATTCAAGGGTACTGCCGGCGAGAATCTTCGGTACCAAGGAAGGCACTGGTGCCGTGGCAGAGTTTTTACTGCTGAAGCAGACAGCCAACCAACAATGGGAATGTCTGACCAAGCCGGGCCGGAAAGCCAAAATCGGCACACGCTTTTCCTTTGGGAACGGCTTACTGTACGGTACGGTAACGGACGTGACAGAGGACGGCAGCCGCATTGTTGATTTTGAATGTGAAGGCAGTTTCTATGAAACACTGGATCGGATTGGTCAAATGCCTCTGCCGCCCTATATTCACGAGAAACTGCTGGACAAGGAACGCTATCAGACCGTGTACAGCCGTGAAACCGGTTCGGCGGCGGCTCCAACAGCCGGTCTGCACTTTACCCGGGAATTACTGCAAAAAATCCGTGACAAGGGTGTGAATATCGGTTCTGTTACCCTGCACGTTGGGTTGGGTACGTTCCGGCCTGTCAAGGTGGATGACGTAACACAGCACAAGATGCACTCCGAACATTATGAACTGCCCGCCGTGACAGCAGAACTCATCAATCGAACCAAACAAAACGGCGGGCGGGTGATTGCTGTCGGCACAACAAGCTGTCGGACACTCGAAACCGTTGCGGCCAAAGAGGGCTGTATGAAAGCCTCTGAGGGTTGGACGGATATCTTTATCTATCCCGGCTTCACCTTTAAGGTATTGGACGGGCTGATTACCAATTTCCATTTGCCGGAAAGCACCCTGATTATGTTGGTGTCGGCGTTTGCTGGCTTTGATAAAGT
>CADCOZ010000341.1 GCA_902803125.1 uncultured Ruminococcus sp. | reverse complement strand
GTCGCTTTGGCCTTGCGGCCAAGGTGTCCACTGGACACCCGCTCTCCTTTTTTTCGCCAGAAAAAGGTTTCCCCCAAGTGGCTGCCCTTAGGAAAAGGGGCGTTCAAGTGTTGACATTGGGGGCAAAGAATGATAAACTGAATGTTACAAACATAGATGGGAAACAGGAAGGATGGATGAAGTGTGAAGAAATGGGTTTCGATGGAACTGGATAAAGAGAAGGTACAGGAGATTGCAGAAAAGTATCATTTGCCCATTTTTACCGCCTTGCTGTTGACTATCAGGGGCTGTACCGAAAGAGAATCAATTGAACACTTTTTGGATAACAGCTTTCAGTTTCCTGATCCCTTTTCCATTAAAGATATGGACAAGGCGGTGGAACGTATCAGCGAGGCCTTGCGGCGCTTTGAGAAAATATGCATCTACGGAGATTATGATTGTGACGGGGTGACCTCAACGGCACTGTTGTATTCGTATTTAGGGTCGCTGTCGGACAATGTGATGTATTATATTCCGAACAGGGCTTCGGAAGGATACGGCATGAATAAAAAAGCCATTGACAAGCTGAAAGAAGAGGGAGTCCAGCTCATTATTACAGTGGATAACGGTATTGCCGCCATTGATGAAGTTTTGTATGCGGGTCAGCTGGGCATGGATGTGGTTGTGACAGACCACCATACACCGCAGGAAATTTTGCCCCGTGCGGCGGCCGTGATTGACCCGCACCGCTTGGACGATACCTCAGACTTTACCGATTGCTGTGGGGCCGGATTGGCTTTGATGCTGGTGATGGCACTGGAAGGGGACGACCTTACGGCAGTAGATAATTATGCGGATTTGGCGGCGTTGGGAACGGTAGCGGATTTGGTGCCGCTTCGGCGTGTGAACCGAACATTAGTCAAAGCCGGCATGATGCAGTTGGAAAATAACGAACGTCCCGGTTTGATTCATCTGATGGAACAGGCTCAGATTGATAAAGTAACAGCCGGCACAATTGGTTTTCGGCTGGCTCCCCGTATCAATGCGGCGGGTCGCCTTGGTTCTCCGTATGATGCACTGACTTTACTGCTGACAGAGGACGATGAACAGGCACAAAATTTAGCGGAACAGCTGAGTGACTTAAACGCCCGCCGGCAGTCGATTGAAACCGATATTTTTGAAGACATCTGTCATATGCTGGAACAGAATCCGGTGCTGACACTTGACAGGGTCATTGTGGTATCTTCCGAACAATGGCACGCCGGCGTGATTGGCATTGTGGCTTCCCGCATTACCGAAAAATACGGCAAGCCCTGTTTGATCATTTCAGAGGACGAACAGATTTGTAAGGGATCCGGCCGCAGTATTGCAGGCTTTTCCCTGATAGATGCTATTTTTGCCTGTGCCGATTTGCTGGAGCGGTACGGCGGTCACCCGATGGCGGCGGGCATCAGCCTGAAAAGGGAAAAGATTGACGCTTTTCGGGAAGCTATCAACCGTTATGCGGACGAGCAGGAACATATGCCGCTGCCGGTGCTTAAAATTGACAGTAAACTGAATCCCGGCACCATTGTGGTGGATATGGTGCATCAGCAGCAGCAATTTGAACCGTTCGGATACGGGAACCCGAAACCCGTTTTCAGCATCAATAACATGAAGCTGGAAAAGATTGTACCGCTATCGGGCGGCAAGCACATCAAATTGGTAGTATCACGGGACAACGCCCGTTTGAATTTGGTGAAGTTTTCTACCTCGCCGGATATGTTCCCTTATGAGGAGGGGCGTTATCTGGATATTGCCCTGACGCTGGATATCAATCTGTACCAACAGCAGGAATATATTTCCTTACTTATTAAAGAGGTAAAACCGGCGAATTTTGACACGGAAACAGCCATGCTGGAGCTTCAGCAGTATGAACAGTACCAAAAAGGACATCGGTCGGCGGTGAAGGGGCAGGAGGCTCCCAGCCGTGAAGAATTTGCCGCCGTGTACCGTTATATCCGTCAGTATCCCAAGGCTCTGTATACGATTGAGTCCGTCTTATCAGCGTTGAATGTTCCTTCATTGGGGGCGTTCAAGCTGTTGATGATATTCGATATCCTGCACGAAATGCAGCTGATTGAATACCGCCGCTGTGCGGATGAATTGTTTGTGCGAATGCGGGATATCAACGGAAAGGTCAATTTAGAAACATCTGTCACCTACAGAAAATTAAAGGAGGTTATCAGTCATGTCAAGAATGATTCCTAAATTCTATCAGGATTATGCCGAACTGGTTGAGTTAATGAAGAAAAGCAGTCATGAGTACAATTTTGAATTAGTCGACAAGGCTTATCGCTATGCCGCCGAAAAACATGGCGATCAAAAGAGAGCCTCCGGTATTCCATACATTTTCCACCCGACTTCTGTAGCGTGTATTTTAGCGGAACTGGGCATGGACAGTGAATCACTGGCGGCGGCTCTCCTGCACGACGTGGTGGAGGATACACCGGTCACGCTCAATGAAATTATCGAACTGTTTGGTCGGGAAATTGCCGAGCTGATTGACGGCGTAACGAAATTGGGCAAGATTCCGTATTCCTCCCGAGAGGAACAGCAGGCGGAGAATATCCGCAAGATGCTGATTGCCATGGCGAAAGATATCCGTGTTATCATTATTAAATTAGCGGACAGACTCCATAATATGCGAACCATTGAGTGCATGAAGGAACAGCACCGCCGTGACAAGGCCTTGGAGGTCATGGAAGTGTATGCCCCGATTGCCCACCGTTTGGGTATTCGTGCCATCAAAGAGGAACTGGAAGACCTTGCTATCCGTTATCTTGACCCTGTGGGTTATGCGGAAATCGAGCGTCAGCTGGAGAAGAAGAGTAAGGACAGAGTAAATTTTGTTTCAGACATCAAGCAAAGCTTATATGCCCGTTTACAGCCCGAAATTCACAATGTGTATATTTCCGGACGTGTCAAGAGTATTCACGGTATCTATAAAAAGACGTTTGTCAAGGGCAAGACCATGGATCAGATTTATGACATTTTTGCTGTGAGGGTCATTGTTGACACACTGGCGGATTGTTATAATGTATTGGGCATTGTGCATGATATGTTCAAACCCTTGCCGAACCGTTTCAAGGATTATATCTCTACCCCCAAGCCGAATATGTACCAGTCTTTGCACACAACGGTCATCGGCAAGGAAGGCATTCCTTTTGAAGTGCAGATTCGTACTTGGGAAATGCACTATACGGCGGAATACGGTATTGCCGCCCATTGGAAATATAAGGAAGGCATAACCAAGAAGGATTCGATGGACGAGCGTCTGGCATGGATTCGCAAGATGCTGGAGAACCAAGGCGACAACGATTCCACTGAAATTGTATCGACCATCAAAATGGATTTGGTGCCGGAGGAAGTCTTTATTTTCACGCCGAAAGGCGATGTTATCAGCCTGCCGACCGGAGCCACGGTAATAGACGTAGCGTATGCCATTCACAGCGGTGTTGGCAACCGCATGATTGGAGCGAAAGTAGACAAGCGTATTGTACCGATTGATTATAAGGTTAAGACCGGCGAGATTGTCGAAATCATTACGAGTAAAGAAGAAGGCGGTCCCAAGCGTGACTGGCTGAATATTGTCAAGACCAGTGAAGCCCGCAGTAAGATTCGTTTGTGGTTCAAGCGTGAAAAGCGTGACGAAAATATTATTGAAGGTCACACCCAATTGGAAACAGAGTTCCGGCGTTTGGGCATTCATGTGCCGGAAAAGGAACTGCCTGTTTTTCTGGAGGATACCATTCGCCGTCAGAACTGCAATTCTCTGGAGGATTTTTATGCTTCTATCGGTTACGGCGGCATACAGCTGTGGCGTATCCTGCCCAAGCTGAAGGAAGAATATATCAAGAAGTATGTTGGCG
>CADCOZ010000340.1 GCA_902803125.1 uncultured Ruminococcus sp. | reverse complement strand
GATAAATATTCTTCCAGCGACTTTCTGATTTTAAGTTTCGCCGGTTCGTACTCATCGGTACAGGTCAGTTCCTGTGTCAGGTCACAGGTATTGCGGCCAACACGGAAGTATACCCGATTAGCAGAACCTGTCAGGGTATCCGTGGAAAGATAGCTGTCCGGTGCCTTGATTTCTTCAAGATAATAGCTGTCCCAATCCAAATTACCGATATGCAGTTTGCCGTCATCACCGGTGACCGCCGCACGGTACAGCTTGAAGTGGTTGGCGCTGCCGCCGTAGTGTTCAAAGTCCTCCCACTCTGTCAGCAGGGTGCTTTCACTGTCAACAGCCACATAGCTGTCGTCACCCGCTGTTACGAGGGTGCTTTCTCCGTCCTTGAAGGTCGGCACAAGATAAGTATTCTCGTTTTCCTTCTTCAGCAGAAGGATTGGCTCTGTACCACCTGCCGTATACAGTTCAAACTCTGCACCTGCCAGAGGTGTTCCCATCACTGTATTGCCCCAATCCTGTTCGGACATCTTGGTCAGGGTAATCTTTCCGTGACGGTGTGTATCGGAGGCGGTAAAGACATTCACGGTTCTGTCGGCTTCCTGTGCGCCAATCGTGAAGTTATCCAGAATTTCGGCATCGGCATGATAACCGACAGGCGGGGTGACTTCCTTCCAGAAGTAGGTACCCCACTTGACCACCTTCACCGTGCGAACCTCTTCGTTGTTGATATCGCTGTAGTCATTCGCCAGATACTCATGATCAACGGTTCCGGCTACATAGGTAGAGGGATCCTTCTCGTTGAAGGTCTTGCCTTCGGCAGTTTCGGGCTTGAGCCAGAGAATCTTCTTGGTCAGACCGTCATCGCCGGTTTCAACGGTGGCCAGATGGATATCTACCGTTGCGACATCGTCCTCTTCTTCGTCATCCTCTTCAAGAGCACGGCGGTTGATGAGGTGGAGCTTATACTGACCGTTAACCACATAATCCGATGTACCGGTCGGTGCATTCGTGGAGTCAATGAACTTATACAAGCCGTTGATAGACAGAGGTTCAATCACCGACTGACGTTCATGGTTTGCACTGCCGCTGCCCTTGCCCTGACCGTTATTGATCTGGAAGGCTTTGGCTCCTTCGGGTACGCTGATACGATAAACATCATAGGTTTCGGAAACACTGTCGTTATACTGAACGGTATAATAGCCATAGTCCAGCTGATCGGCCACATAGCCGGGGAACTGTGTTCCAATGACCTGTGTACCGGCCGCATCTGCAAAGAACGTGATGTGCATCTCATCCAGCTGATAACGTCCGGCATTGTCGGGATTATCCAGTACGGAAGCATTAGCTACCGTACCGTTATTGACAATGTAGATGTACTTATCAGGCGTGTACTTGGTGTACGTTTCCTTCACAGCACCGGCATTGGCCGCCGTTGCTTTATCGGAAACAGTAGCCGCATAAGCCGCTCGGTAATCCGTACCGCCGTTGGTGACAGTTCCGTAATGAACGGAAGTGCTGTTCGGTGTGTAGTTCTTACCCAACTCATACGCAATATTCTGCGTGAGCTTTCTGCCGGTTTCGGAACCGTTATTGAAGATAACATACGGATACGGGTACTCTGTGGTTTGGGTTGTTGTGCCGTTCTGCGTTACCTTGATGGTTTCGGAAGGCGGCTGGAAGATATAGACACGGTTATTGTTATTGTCCAAATAACTGCCAACCGGCGCAATACCCGGCCAAGCCGCATATTCACCGTCTGCCCCTCCGTAGTAGTACGCAAAGATTTGTCCGCTGCTGCCGGAATCATTCTTCCAGTTACCGGAATCGGTGAAGTAGATGTAATCAAAGTCCGTTCGGAAGGCGGGCGTATCAATATCTGCAAGGGACTTGCCGGTGGCAGGTGTTTTTTCAACACTGTAGCCCGTGCCGGACTGTGTCACGGTGAGGGTGGAACCGCCGTCATCCTCTAAGACAATCAGACTTCCTACAGCTGTGGTGTCGTCTAACAGCTGTACCGACTTGGCGTTCTTCGGCAGTCGGATGAGATAGCTTTCATCACTCTGCTTGATGGCTGTATTACCGTTAAGTTTGGCTTTTGCAAGGCTGATGGCATCGCCTATTACACTATTACCCGCTGTATCACTGTAGAATTGGATGTACGGTTCGGCAAGCAAATGACTGTTGCTGGCATAATCAACTACTCTAAGGAAGTTGCCGGTGGTTGTAGCTGATGCACCGTTGAGAAGCGTTGTGTCAAAGGTGGCTTCTACATCGGTGATGTAGCCGTAACGGTCTTCGGGTTGGTAGGTGACAACAGAGATGCTGCCGCCCGTAATATAGGAACTAAATGTGCCTGTTATTTTACCACCACTTAAGCTATCACCAAATGCATCTATTTCCCATGGTTCTTGACCATCAGTATCACACTTATAAAACTTTCCCTTACTATTATCATCGATTGTTATCCAACCAGTTGTCCACAGAGGATTTCCGTTTTCTATACGTCTGAATTTAACCTTTTTTGCTCTACTCAGATCATAGAACTTATAACCATAATGACCATTCGCATTATGAGTTTGCAGCTGTCCGGCATTTTGTTCGACACCATTTGAATCCAAATATATTCCATATATTTGTCCAGTATGGCTTGGATTTATTGTAACCGTATCAAACACAATTACATCAGCAGGACTTTGCCCAGTAGGAGTGAATTTATATCCTGTTCCATAATTGTTTGCGGAGTTCAACGCTACCCTTACAGTTTCTGGTTGGTTGTTTCCGGCATTGAAAATAACATATGGATTGCTGCATTCTAAAACTGCTGATGGAACAGTAACTTTATATACATTACTTCCTTGACTCACCTGTTGCATTTGGAATCCAGGCCAGTTACCTTGATCTCCTGCAGTAATAGGACTTTCTGAATCATTAAAGAAGCAAGCATAAATACTATTCCAATTTGCATAGCTGTTCTTCTCAAAGTAAATATCAGTTGAGGCTACACCCCACTCATAGCTCACTGTATTACTGTTCGTTTCATACAGCACCGGCCAAGGATTCTCAGGTTCGGCCACGGTGGTAT
>CADCOZ010000339.1 GCA_902803125.1 uncultured Ruminococcus sp. | reverse complement strand
TTGGTGGGGTCCAGGGGCAAAGCCCCTGGTGGGAGGTTTGGAGGGCAGCCCCCGCCAACATTCAGGTTTTGGTTTTGCGGTTGAGAAAACGGGTGCGGTATTTGGAATAGACGATGGTTTGGTCTTGGTATAAGCCGTAGTAGCCGGACATGAAATAGCTCACGGCTACCGCTATCAGATAATAATAAATGCCGCCGGCTCCGAACAGTTCAAAACTGATCAGCAAAGAAGTAATCGGACAGTTGGTGACACCGCAGAACAGGGCAATCATGCCGACAGCCGCACACACGGACGGCGAAAAGCCGACAATATGCCCGAAGGTACAGCCAAAGGTCGCACCGATAAAAAAGGACGGGACAATCTCGCCGCCACGGTAGCCGGCTTCAATCGTGATTGCTGTGAACAGCATCTTCAGCAGGAATGCATACGGAACGGCTTCCCCTTCGTTAACGGCTTTGGCTATCACAGATATACCGGCTCCGTTGTAGTCCCTCGTTTGTAACAGCAAGGACAGCAGAACAATGACCGAACCGGCCAGAAAAATCCGAAGATAAGGGTTTTTCAGATATTTTCGGAACAGGTCGCCTGTACTGCGTAAAAACACAATAAAAGCAATACTCAGCAGTGCGCAGAGAATGGACAAACCAATCGTTTCCAACGCATTGAGCCAGTCCAGCGGGGGAAATTCCAGCATGGGAAAAACGCTTTCCTTCAGTCCGAAAAAAGCGGAAAAGTATGAAGCAATCAACGAGGCAAACACACACGGGACTAAAGCAGCATAGTACATAACGCCCACACTGCCGACTTCCAGCGAAAAGACCACTGCCGCCATAGGGGTGCCGAACACCGCTGAGAACGCCGCACTCATGCCGCAGAGAACCACCACCCTTTTGTCGGCGTCATCGAACTTCAGCCAGCGTCCTAACTGATTGCCAAGACTGCCGCCTAACTGAAGGGCAGCTCCTTCCCTTCCGGCTGAACCGCCGAACAGGTGCGTGATAATCGTGGTAATGAAAATCAGCGGTGCCATCTTGAAAGGCATTTCGCTTTTGGCATGAATGGTAGACAGTACCAGATTGGTGCCTTTATCGTTTTTATAGTGGAAAATACTGTACAGAAAAACAGTAACGATACCACCCAGCGGCAGAAAATAGAGAATATAGTCATTCTGTTCCCGAAAATCAGTGGCACACGTCATCAAAAAAGAAAACAGCGTACTGATACTGCCAACAAACAGCCCGCAGATAATCGCCACGCCTGACCATTTCAGGAACCGCCCTAAATGATGCAGGGCTTTGCGGGTATAGGCTCTGACAAACTTTTTAATCATGGGGAAAATTCGCCTCACTCAACGGATTTGCGGAGTGCTTCAAAGGCCTCTTCATCAATAATCGTTACGCCAAGGGCTTGTGCCTTTGTCAGCTTACTGCCGGCTTCTTCTCCCGCCAAAACATAGTCCGTCTTTTTGGACACACTGCCTGCCACCTTGCCGCCAAGTGATTCAATGATGGCGGCGGCTTCTGTCCGTTTATAGTGAGGAAGTGCTCCGGTAATCACAAAGGTTTTGCCGAGGAAAGGACTGTCGGCGGCGATGGTTGGCACGGGTGTCAGGTTCACGGTGTTCAGTCCCAAGGCTTTGATTTCCTCTACTAACTTTTGGCTTTCTTCCAAAGCAAAATAGGCGGCAGTGCTTTGTGACATGATATCCCCGAACCCTTCAATGGCGGCAATTTCTTCCTCTTTGGCTGTGGACAGGGCTTCCAAGGAACGGAAGGTATCCGCTAAGAGTTTAGCGGCTTTTTGTCCGATATGGCGAATACCCAATGCAAAAATCAAGCGATAGAGATCCCGACCTTTGGACTGTTCAATGGCATTGAGCAGATTGTCCGCAGACTTATCCTTTTTATTTTCCAACGAAAGGATATCCTCCCGTGTCAGGCGGTATAAATCCAAAGGCGAGTGTATCAGGCCGCTGTCGGCCAACTGCTGAAGAATGCGTTCGCCCAAGCCGTCAATATCCATCGCATCACGGGACACAAAATGAATCATATGCCGCATCAGCTGGGCAGGACAATCGGTATTGGTACAGCGGAGTGCCGCTTCTCCATTTTCATAGCCCACCGGCGAACCGCAGGACGGACACACTTTTGGCATCGTAAAAGGAACGGCGTTGTCCTGATGACGCACCACAGACACCACCTCCGGAATGATTTCACCGGCTTTTCGGAGCAGTACCGTATCGCCAATACAGATACCCTTTTCACGAATAAACTCTTCATTGTGCAGGGTGGCACGGCTGACGGTGGTTCCTGCCAAGGTGATCGGCTCAAAAATAGCGGTGGGTGTCAGCACCCCTGTACGGCCAACATTGATTTCCACATCCAACAGGATGGTTTCTTTTTCTTCCGGCGGATATTTATAGGCCTCTGCCCAGCGGGGAAATTTTGCTGTACTGCCTAACTGCACACGCTGTGAAAAGTCATCGACCTTAATCACGGCCCCGTCAATCTGGAACGGCAGTTCCCCTCTCTGCTCACCGATTTGTTCAATACGTTCCAGCACGTCCTCCACCGTTTCACAGCGATAATAAAACGGCAGAACCGTAAAGCCCAACTCCTTCAGATAATCCAGCGACTGCTGATGTGATGACAGGGTTTCCCCTTCTATCTGCTGAATGTTGAACACAAAAATATCGAGGGAACGCTCCTTGGTGATACGGGCATCCTTTTGACGGAGCGAACCCGCCGCCGCATTTCGGGGATTCTTGAAGGGTTTTTCCTCCCGTTCTTCCTGACGGGCGGTCAGCTGTTCAAAGCTGTCGATGGACATATAGACCTCGCCCCGCACCTCCAAATAAGGCAGAGCAGTTTTCAGCTTCATGGGCAGGGAACGAATGGTTTTCAGGTTGTCGGTGATATCCTCCCCGATGCGTCCGTCCCCTCTGGTGGAACCTCGCACAAATAAGCCGTTCCTGTACTCAGCCGATACGGACAGACCATCAATTTTCGGCTCCACAATATAAACCGGATTTGCTGAACTCTCCCGCACCCTTCTGTCGAAATCTCGGATTTCTTCATGCGAAAAAGAATCGTGCAGGCTTTCCATCGGTACAATATGCTCCACCGGCGAAAATTTAGCGGCCGCTTCACCGCCTACCCGCTGGGTAGGGGGATCGGGCGTTTTCAGTTCCGGATAGTCAGCTTCGATTTGTTCCAGCTCCCGCAGAAGCCTATCATATTCATAGTCGCTGATTTCAGGGGCATCCTTGTCGTAATACAGCTTATTGTGATAGTTGATCTGATAGCGGAGTTCCTCCGCTCGTGCTTTTATTTCGTTGATATCCATAACAACCTCCGTCAAATAATATGAGTGATATTTTTTTCTAAAGCAAGCGGTTACAAAACACAGCGGCATTGGATTCAAATATTATTCATTATTCACTATTCATTATTC
>CADCOZ010000338.1 GCA_902803125.1 uncultured Ruminococcus sp. | reverse complement strand
GACCCAGCCCGCTGAACAGCCCCCCGCCGAGCATCATGCCAAGCGGCACATCCACCCGATGGTTCCGAATGCCGCTCAGGTTGTCCTGAATCCGCAGGGTAACGTCTGCCTTCAGGCGGTTAACGGCAACGGCATTGGCGGCCACCGCCACCACGCTGTTGTCCGTGCCATAGGTGATGGTTTCCCAGTCATCGGGGGTATACCCGCCTTCCGTCAATACATCGGCCACGCTTTGATGAATCAGGTCAACGGCCAGCGACTGTGCGTGTACCTCTGCGACAGAACCCGCCGCACAGCTCAGCCGCCATTCTAAAAGGAACAGTACCGCCACGCATAACAAAACCGCCAGCCACAACCGCCGCCGTTTTCTTGTGGTATGTTTTCGTGCCACCAATAGCATCGCCCCCCTGTATATCTTATACAGGAGGGCGTTTTTTGGTGATTGGTCTGTTGCTTGGTCACAAGGATGGCTAACGAACATACACAGGGGAGAACCGGTCACGCCATGAAAAGGTAGATTTCATGGTTCATGGCGGTTCGAACCGGACGCAAGTCCGGACACGGGTCCAGCGTCACGCTGGCCGGACACGGATTCAGCGTCACGCTGGTTACACCAGAATAAACGGGTGATGTCCTCGTAATCGCCGGTACTTGTTTTTCTGTACATACGCTGATTGGTGGTCGGGCTGTCCAGCGAGCCGTATAACTCACGATAACGACCCAGCTTGATATAGTCAAAAACGCTCATCCACGGTTCGATAATCGTGTCACGACCGGCATACAGACAGGTTTTTAACCCGTTTTTGTGGGCATAGTCAGCATAGGCGGTCAGCTCTTCTTGTTCCTGCTGTGTTCCTTGCCCTTCACCCAAAAAACAAACACAGCTGGCCTGCCGAATATATAACGCTATGATATCCGCAAAATAACGATACAGCCATTCCCCATGATCGGATAACTGCAAAGCCGGATAATGGCAGTTCCTACAGCGGTTGGGACAGCCCGACAGATAAATACATATCGACTGTTCGCCGGGTACCTCATAGGGACTCAGACAACATTCTGTATAGCGAAGCATGGTAATCACCTTACTGGGGGACTGACTGCCGCATTTTTTAATTACGCATTGTTAATTGCCCGTCCAAACGCTATAGTGGGACTTCTCGCTCTTCTTCACGGCATACAGCTTGGCATCAGCGTGTTTAAGGGCAATATCCATAGATTCACGGTTATAGCTGTGCATGGACGCAATACCGATGGAGCAGGACACCCGATGTCCCTCTGCCATTTCAACGTGGCCATGCACAGCCGCTTCAATCTCGCCGATAAAGTTGTTGCGGGCGGCAATCTCACGATAAATCTCCTCGGCGGCTTCAACCCCTTCCTCAAGGGTGTGTCCCGGCAGAATCATCAGGAATTCATCGCCGCCGTAACGGACAACATACCCCTTACCGCCCGCCACCCGCTCAAACAGGCGGGAAAACGCCTTCAAAATGACATCGCCCACGGCATGGCCGAACGTGTCGTTGCAAATCTTGAAGTTGTCCAGGTCAATATAGAGGAGCGTGGCGTAAATATCCTGCTTCTTGCCCTTGCTGACCAGCGTTTCATAGTCTTCTACCTGCTTGGCAAAGCCTTGGCGGTTATACAGTCCCGTCAGCAGGTCTGTCACAGCATTTTGTTGGAGCTGTTGGTTCATCTGACGGATAGCGTCCCTTGCCTTCAGGCGGTAAACCGTGTCGGTCAGCTGACGCAGGGCAAACTTGAAGATGGTAATATCGTTTCTGTCAAGGAAGATAATGTTGTTGGTCATATTGTCGTGCAGTTCGATAGCGGCCACGATATAGCCGGTCAGTTCATCGTCCATCGAGAGCGGCACACAGCCGAACGAGACAATGTCATTCACGCCCAACGCCGACACAAACGGTGTCAGTTCATAGAATTCACGGTCATAGCGTGACACGGCAAATTCTTTTTTGTGGCGGGTAAGATAGCTGGTGATCTCCTGAAGCTGTTCCTCGTTAACGGTGCGGTCACCGCAGACATACCGCAGAACAGGCTTTCGGTTAATGATCTCCACATACAAGATGTTGTCCAGATTATAGTTGTTTTGGAGCATCATGATGGAGTTAGCGACCACATCATCAGCGGAATAGTTTTCTTTGTTGAGCAGTTCCTGCCAAGCGACCAGAAAATCAATACCCTTGGTTTTGTCCGCCAGCATCATTTCCATTTCTGCCATCTGAATCAGTTCTTCAATTTGATATTTGTTGATGTCTGTCAGCGGCAGTGGCACATATTTGGCAATCAGATTTTGCTTGTGCAGTTTGGCAAAGACAAGTTCTTCCTTGTGTTTATAGCCCTTGTTGGCACAAAATTCCATGCAGGCTTCCAGAATGTCCCTTGCCTTGTCGGGTTCATTCAGCCGTTCATAGAGGTCAGCCTGTTCAAGGGCAAACATAGTATAGACAAAGAATTGCAGACCGTCAGACCGCATCATATGGAATTTTGCCTTATCAAAGCATTCCTGTGCCGCATAGATATTGTCAGCTTTTTCCAACAGACCGCAGTTGAAATAATAGAAGAACAAATCATCGTCCCACAGGAAATAGTTGGGTTCGCCGTCCGGACAAATGACATGGTGCAGAACCCGTTCCATTTTGTTAAGGTAGAAATGTGCGTTATAGTCAATGCCCATTTTGTAACTGCAATACGCCAGCATACCATAGATTTTCGCCATATTGCAAACGGTCATGCGGTGTTTTTTGATGGAGCGAAGCAATTTGGTGCAATAATTGAGGTGCTGATAGGCGGTTTCAAAGTTATCCGCTAAAATGGCATTGGTTGCCATGTTATACAGGGTTTCTGCCACAAAATAATACTTCTTCTTTGTGTAGAAAATCTTGAGTGCCTTGTTGAAGTATTCATTGGCGAGGGTGAACTGTTCACTGACAATGCGGTTAAAGCCGAGGCCGTTATAAATGTTGGCTTCTTCCACAGGATTATTCTGCCGTTCGATGATTTCCAGACAGCGTTTATAGTAGTAATCCACAAAGCCGAAACAGCCGTAGCCCTGTGCCATAAAGACACTTTTACGCCATGCATCAATAATCAGGCGTTCGTTATTCAGCATGGTGGCCAGTTCCATGGCCTTGCGGAAATATTTGGTATCTTCCAGCGGCAGAGAATCGTTGGTATAGTGTTCTTTCTCGTTACCACAGCCAAAGAACAGGATATGAGCCAAATGGTTATAGGCATGGTAGGACAGAGCCTCTTCCATGAAGGCATCAATTTCCTCACCCTCAAATTTTCTGTCCCATCGGTAGGTATTGTTCCAGCTGTCAAGGGCATAGATATAGCTGAGCATATGAGCACGGAACATATATTTTTGTGAGCCCATTTTTTCGGCGATGGCAATACACTTGTCACCGTTAATTTTGGCCAAACTGCGCTGTCCCTCATAGCTTTGACACAGTGCCAGCAGATAATGGTACTGAAACGAATATTTGAGGTTCGGATGACGGGAGTTGACATCTTTC
The DNA here is from genome assembly GCA_902803125.1 of uncultured Ruminococcus sp. GTDB lineage: Bacteria > Bacillota > Clostridia > Oscillospirales > Acutalibacteraceae > UBA1213. Next base: position 4,658 of record CADCOZ010000338.1, on the reverse strand, counting down.
AGCTTGCCGCACATCATTTGGGCATAGGGTATATTGCGGTCATAGATAGAGGCCTGCGCATAGAGGGTAAAGAACCTTGCCCGATTCTTGGCACTGATGGTTACTTTTTCGGTGGTGATTTTATTGTAGAGAATCCGCAGATAATAGATGGCCTGCTGAATGGCCACCGTTTGAATCATATTGTTAATCAGGAGCAGATAATTTTGGAAATCCGCCATGACGGGGTCAAAGCTCTCGGAGAGATTGATGTCGGTTTGTGCGTCCTGCACGTTCCATTCGAGCATATAGTTCAGGTCTTCAATCTTGCGTACCAGAGAAGTCCAGCGTATCTGTGTATAAGTCGGCACGACATAGGCTTCATTATAGTTGGCTAACAGGGACATATTGTTATTGGAGCGGGCGATAAATTCTGTCAGGAAATTAAGGGTAGAGTTTTCTGCTAAATGCAGACGGTTCAGCACCAAAAACAAGGTATGTTCTTTGGCAATATACGCAAACAGGTTGGCGAGTGAATCGGCAAAGCGTTTAAGTTCATAATCGGTTTCGACCACAATCATATCTTCGGTTCGTTTGCATTTGCCGGTCAGAATATAGGTTTCCAAGGCTGAGCGAGCCAGAAAATAGACATCAGCCTTTTCCAAAAACTCGGAAACGGGAATATGGTAATAGAACTTGAAATAAAGCTGTTTGATCCAACCTAAAAACGGTTCATAGGCTTCCTGCATTTTAGAAGCTGAAAACTGGTGATAAAGCAGTTCAATAGGACTGCGGCTTTTTTTGACGGCCTCCTGGATATCCTCAATCGGTACGTTGAGTGTGTTGTAATGTTTCACAAAAAGAATACTGCCGTGCTTTTGATCCAAGCCGTGGATAATGGAATCCACGATTTTTTTGGTGTAAAGCTGAGAATATGATTCCATATTGTTGACCCCCAGATAAAGTGATCGCCCCGAAGGGTATCTTTATTCAACAACTATATACCTTTTTATTGTAGCACAGTTTTCAAAGGCGAATAATGAGGAATATGTTAAATTTGTTTGTACAAAATATGAACAGATGAATTTTCGTCCGAACCGTTTCCTCTGCGGGAAAGGGGGTGACAAAACCGCAAATTTTTGTCAAAAAAAAATAAAAAAACTATGGAGAAATCAAAAAGGATATGGTATAATGAAAAATATAAATCTATAGAGGAGCTGGTTTTTATGCAAAATATATGGCATGATATGGATTCCGCAAGAATTACCCCCGAAAACTTCATGGTTGTTATCGAAATTCCCAAAGGCAGCAAGGTAAAGTATGAGTTGGACAAGCAAAGCGGTTTGCTGAAAATGGATCGCATTCTGTACACCTCTACCCATTATCCGGCCAACTACGGATTCATTCCCCGCACCTATGCGGACGATTTGGATCCGCTTGATGTACTGGTACTTTGTTCCGAGCAGATTTTCCCGCTGACCCTGGTTCAGTGTTATCCCATCGGCATGATCACCATGTTGGACAATGGCCGCAACGATGAAAAAATTATTGCCATTCCCTTCAATGACCCGACCTATAACGGCTATACGGATATTTCGGAACTGCCGGGACATCTGTTCGCTGAAATGACCCATTTCTTCACGGTCTATAAGACGCTGGAAAAGAAAGAAACCGTTGTCGATGAGGTTAAGGGGAGAGAAGAAGCAATTTCAACGATTAAGATGACCATTGAAAACTATAAAGAGAAGTTTAACTTTACATAAAACCAAGAAGGTTTGGCCTGTCAAGCACTTAGAGCCTGTCCGCAAATAAAAGCAATTGCTAAAATATCCATGCAGGGGGACTCCCTCGGTCAGCTTCGCTGACAGCCCCCTCCAAGAGGGAGCCTTTAATCTCCCGCTTGGAGGGATGCGGCACGGTGCAAGCCGTGACGGAGGGAGTTCTTTATTTTACGGATAAGTTCTTAGCATCCGGAAAGGAAATATATTGGAATGGCAAGAAAAATAGAAAATGAGGAATTTTCCGAAGAAACCGCTGTGGCGGCGGACAGTTCGCCAACAGACAGCGAAAAGCGAAAGACCGTTGTGGTCAATGTGCCGAAGCGGAAGAAACTGCTGCGTACCCCTTCGCACATTATCCGTATTGCTTTGATATGGTGTTTTGCGATTATTCTGTATCTGCTGACGTATCCTTTTTTGGAGGTTCGCTTCTATATCAAGGAAGACCTTGGAGTGACACCACGCATCGAAGAAGCCTACAGCGTGTTGGCTGCGCAGGCGGAAATTGATGCCGCAGAAGTCGCCCTGCGTCAGGCGATAGACGGTTTGGTGGAAGCACCCAAGGAAGAAGAAAGCGGCGAGGAATCGGCGGCTTCTGCACAGGAAAGCAGTCTGACTTCCGATACATCATCGGATGAGGAAAGCCAGAGCAGTCAGGCGGCCGAAAGCGGCGGCTTTTTAGAGATGAGCACCCTGAACTACAACTGGACGTATACCGTTCGGGAAGGGGTGCAGGAAGAAAAGCTGACACAGCTGATTGAAGAGGTCAAAAAAATCAAACGCAGCGATTACACCGAAGCAAGCGTTGAGAAACTGAATGCGGCTCTTTTGAATGCCCAGAAGGTGCTGTGTGCCTCTGTGTTCGTTTCGCAAAGTGCTTTGCAGATGATGTTCGGCGGCAGTGTGGGCGAAGCCTTCGGTGCCAGTATTGATTTGAGCAATACGTTTATGAGGAGCATTTTTACCTTTGCCCTGTCGATTTTGCCCATTATCGCCATTTTCGCCTGCATTTTTGACAAAAAACGCATGATCAAAAACGTCATTGTTTTGATTTGTTCCATCTTGGCCTTGGCAGATATCTTCTTTACGATTTATCCTTATATCGGAATCGGAGCGGTGCTGACCATCATGCTGTATATCGTCATCATTCTGCTGAATATCGGCGGGTTCTATGCCGGACAGCAGGAAAAATATATTGTCAGTCACCCTGAAAAGGAAGCGGAATTCACCGAAAAGCACCCGCACTTTGTCAAAGCCCTTATCAATGAAAAAAGCATTGGCGGGTCGTCCCTTCTTTCCCGCTCCGAACGGGAACGGACCTCTGCCAAAGAAGCGAAAAAACGCCGGAACAAAAAGAAAAAAAGCTGATCATCCGAACGGATATCGGCTGATGGATAACCCATACTAAACGAAAAGGAGTGTTGTTGTTATGTCAGTTATTGAAATCACCGCCGCTAATTTTGAGCAGGAAGTTCTGAAGGCGGACAAGCCTGTTCTGCTGGACTTCTGGGCTGTTTGGTGCGGTCCGTGCCGTATGCTTTCGCCCGTGATTGAAGAAATTGCGGCAGAGAATCCCCAGATCAAGGTTGGCAAAGTCAATGTGGATAACGAAATGACCTTGGCAGAAAAATACAATATCATGAGTATCCCAACGGTCATGGTGTTCAGAAACGGTAAACTGGTGGATACCTCTGTCGGCGTGAAACCCAAAAGAGAACTGTTGGCGATGATTGAAGAATAATCTGTCCGACAATAAAGAGCAGGTCAGCTGTCCCCTTCAAGGCAGCGGCCTGCTCTGTTTTTTTGTTATACGGCACTTCTCCCGAAGAAGTTTATTCCGTGCTTTCTTCTGACAAGATGGTTTCAATCACATCGGTATAGACCGTTTTCGGGTTGGCTTCTTCGACTCTTTCCAGCAAATGACCGTTCATGAAGAAAAGAACGGTGGGGGTCATTTCCACCGCAAACACATCGGCCACATCCGGCGACTGTTCCACGTCCAGTGCCAGCACACGGAGACAGTCATAATATTCATCGGCAATTTCTTCGATGATGGGCATCATCGCACGGCTGCGGGTACACAGTCGTGAAAAGAAAAAGACCATGTTGGTGCCTTGTTCAATTCGCCGGTCAAAGTCATAGGAATCCACATAAATTATATCATCATTCACAAGAACCGCATCCTTTTTATGATAATTTTCGCTGCCGCTTTATGCTATGATAAAGCTGTCAAAGGAAATCATTTCCTTTTCGCATCCATCATTTCTCTCAGGCGAACCGACAAAAAGCCGATAAACGGCAGCTGTTTTTGCTGAAAACGCCAAGCGGAGGAGATACCGAAGCCTATCAGCATTAAATACGCCAGTGTAACGGCGGCTGTCAGCACAAAGCCGAAGATACTTTGCAGACCGTCAGAAAAAGACAGCAGTAATACCACCAGACCTATCAGCAGGTAGAAACAGGCAAATGTGCCGAACAGCACACATCCCTGAAACTTATGGAACCGCAGGTCGGGGTTATCTTTCTCAACGGCAAAATGTCCCACCACAAAGCCAAACGGCAGATACGAAAGGACTGATAAGAACCGGATATTGTCATTATTTTCATTCATGGTGCCGTATCCCTCTTTTCAAAGAAGCTACCTCTATTGTATACTACATACACCCGAAATGCAAGGAGAAAGAAATAATAAAGAATAAAGAATAACGAATAAATAATAATCTTTGAACCTCAAAACTCAGCAAATTTTGAAAGGGGAGAAAGAAATAATAAAGAATAAAGAATAACGAATAAATAATAATGTTTGAACCCCAAAACTCAGCGAATTTTGAAAGGGGGAGAAATAATGAATAGTGAATAATGAATAGTGAATAATGAATAATATTTTGATATCCTACCGGCAAG